>DATIPL010000309.1:0-10071 GCA_035471965.1 Gammaproteobacteria bacterium | reverse complement strand
GAGAGCGGTGCACGGATTCGGTCTGGCGTCGCACTTTTTTTTCGGGCGACGCCTGCAGGAGCTGGAGCTGGCAGAGATGGCGCTTCTGGTAGGTCTGGTGCGCGGGCCATCGTATTACAACCCGAGGGGGCATCCGCAAAGGGCCAGGCAGCGTCGAGACCTGGCGCTGGATATGATGGCGGAGCAGGGCGTGGTCTCTAAGAACAAGGCCGAAGAGGAGAAAACCCGTCCGTTGGGCGTGCTCGATGAGGCCCCGCAGGGCCAATCCCGCTATCCGGCTTTTCTCGATCTCGTGCGGCGCCAGCTGAGAAGGGATTACCGTGACCAGGACCTGCGTGGCGCCGGGCTGCAGATCTTCACCACCCTGGACCTGATGCTGCAGCGGCGGGCGGAATCCGCACTTTCCTCGCGGGTGCGACAACTGGAGCTCGACAGCGCGAGGCTCGGGCCAGGTACGCTTCAGGGCGCGGTGGTGCTCACCCGCACCACTACCGCAGAAGTGCTTGCGGTCGTGGGCGGGCGCAAGCCCCGGGAGCCGGGATTCAACCGGGCCCTGGACGCTGTGCGCCCGATCGGTTCCCTGGTCAAGCCAGCGATTTATCTGGCCGCGCTCGAGCAGCCTGGGCGTTATAACCTGGCGACTCCCATTGACGACGCCCCGGTGCGTTTAAAAGACGAGCGGGGCAAGATCTGGGCGCCACGCAATTATGACGACCGGCTTCACGGCAGTGTTCCCCTCTATATGGGGCTGGCGAATTCGTACAATCTCGCCACGGTGAACCTGGGGCTCGAGGTCGGTATCGACCGAGTGGCAAAAGCGCTCGAGCGCCTGGGGGTCAGCCGGCCCCTTTCCAGGTACCCCTCCATGCTGCTCGGTGCCATCGAGCTGTCTCCGCTGGAAGTGACGCAGGTCTACCAGACGATCGCCGCTCAAGGATTCCGGACTCCGCTGCGCGCGATTCGCGAAGTCACCGACGCCAACGGCAACCCCCTCACCCGCTACCCCTTGAGCGTGACGCAAGCGGTGGCCCCGGGCCCCGTTTACCTGCTCGCCCACGCGCTGACGGAGGTCATGCGCAGCGGAACCGGGCAGGGGGCCTATCGGTTGCTTTCCCCGAGCCTGGTCGCCGCAGGAAAAACCGGGACCACCGATGAGCTTCGGGACAGCTGGTTCGCCGGATTCACCGAAGAGCTCCTGGCGGTGGTGTGGCTGGGCCGGGACGACAACAATCCCACGGGGTTGAGCGGCACCACCGGCGCGCTGCAGGTTTGGAGCCATCTGATGTCCGGGCTCCGAGCTCAAAGCTTTTCACCGCCGGTACCCGATAACGTGGTTTTTTCATGGGTGGATCCCGTTAAGATCGGTGCCGACGGCTTCGGATTCAGCTGCACCGATGCGCGGCGGCTGCCGTTTATCCGTGGATTTCAGCCCCCTGGCGGAAGATGCGGAGAAGACGGCGCCTCGAGGCCCCCGGCACCCGTTCTACCCTCGGATCGACGTTGATGATTTGTCATAAAACGATGCTCCTCACCGCGGTGGCGGCCTTTATCGCCGGATGCGCGACGGCGCGGCAGCCGGCGCCAGTCGACGAACTCGGGGTTCCGGCGGGGACTCGGGCGGAAACACCCGGCGAGCTCACGCCTTCGCCGATGGAGGTACCGTCGACCGGAGAAGCCGTGACGATTCCACTCGGTTATTCCGCCTCGCCTCCCGCAGTTTCCGAATCGGCGCCGCCGCCCGCGGCGGCAGGCGGTGATGCTGCGGCCAACCCTGCGGTGGTTGCGTTGCTCAACGACGCCAACCTGGCAATGCAAAACGGCCGTGACGATCGTGCCGCCGCCAGCCTCGAGCGCGCGCTCAGCATCGAACCGAGAAACGCCTGGCTCTGGCACCGGCTGGCGAGCACCCGCCTGAAGCAGGGAGAGCTGGACCAGGCCGCGGCCCTGGCGGCGAAGTCCAACTCCTTTGCGTCAAGGGATCGCAAGCTTCAGGCGGCCAACTGGCGCATTATCGCCGATGTCCACCGGCGGCTCGGCGACTTTGACGCCGCCAAAAGCGCGGAAGCACAGGCCACCCGACTGGAATCTCCGTAGGATCGAAGAAACGCCTGCGGCCCGATCTGGTCGAATGCCAGTGAGGGTCGGGTGTGTTACAGGGCTGCGTCCGATTGGGCGCGATCGTCGGAATGTGAACAATGCGGTCATCACAGCAAAGCATCGAGTTTTTCCCCACCCGCTACTGGCACAGGCTGGCGGATGGGCGGGTGCAGTGTGACGTGTGTCCGCGGGCGTGCAAGCTGCGTGAAGGGCAGCAGGGGCTTTGTTTCGTGCGCGCCTGTAAAGACGGCGAAGTGGTGCTCACCAGCTATGGCCGCTCCAGCGGATTTTGCGTCGACCCGATTGAAAAAAAGCCGCTGAATCATTTTCTGCCGGGAACGCCGGTGCTGTCCTTCGGAACGGCCGGATGCAACCTGGCGTGCAAGTTTTGCCAGAACTGGGACATGAGCAAGTCCCGGGAAATGGATACTCTGGCGGATGCCGCCAGTCCCGAGGACCTGGCGAGAGCGGCGGAGCAACTGGCATGCAGGAGCGTCGCTTTCACATACAACGACCCGGTGATATTTCTCGAGTACGCCATAGACACCGCCCGGGCCTGCCATGAACGCGGGATCAGGGCCGTGGCGGTGACCGCCGGCTATATCTGTGACGAGCCCCGGGTCGAGTTCTATCGCCACATGGACGCCGCCAACGTGGACCTGAAGGCATTCACCGATCGCTTTTATCACAAGGTGACCGGATCTCATCTCGAACCGGTACTGGATACCTTGAAGTATCTCAAGCACGAAACTGACGTCTGGGTCGAAATCACCAACCTGATCATCCCGGGAGAGAACGATTCCGACGGCGAAATCGAACAGATGACGCAGTGGATCGTGGAAGCGCTCGGGCCTGACGTCCCGCTCCATTTCACCGCGTTTCATCCCGACTGGAAGATGATGGACACCCCTGCGACACCGCCGGCGACGCTGAGCCGGGCACGGAATATCGGACTCAAGAACGGGCTGCGGTACGTTTATACGGGGAACGTTCACGACGAGACCGGCGGCACCACGCGCTGCCACAATTGCGGCGCGGCGCTGGTGACGCGTGACTGGTATGTGCTCAAAGGCTGGCAGCTCACCGATGATGGCCGATGCCGGGCGTGCGGGACCCGTTGCGCCGGAGTCTTCGACGGTCCACCGGGTCACTGGGGCGCGCGGCGCCAGCCGGTGCGACTGCGAGCGGGAGTTACCTGACGGCGGCTGTTCCGCCTTGAATCGGAAGATTTCTTGAAATTCCCCCGCTCCTGGGAGTAACATCCCGGCCCGTTGTTGCGGGGTGGAGCAGTCTGGCAGCTCGTCGGGCTCATAACCCGAAGGTCGCAGGTTCAAATCCTGCCCCCGCTACCAGTGCTCCAGACCCCTTGAGACAGGGGTTTTTTTTGGCAACCGTGTTGGCGTTTGTTGTTAAAAACGCTAAAATAATCAGTTGCCTATCGTTGGATCGATAAAAAAGTGGGCCCCGCGCCCACTTTTTGTTTTGGGCCTGAAATGCAGAACCGGAACGTGCAGCTCAAGGGGCTGATCAAGCCGGCGGTCGAGGCCTTGGGTTACGAGCTGGTCGGCGTGGAATACAGGCGCGGTCGACGGCGCGCGCGGTTGCGTGTGTACATAGACAAGCCGGATGGCATCACGCTGGACGACTGCGAGCGTGCCAGTCACCAGGTGAGCGGGGTTCTCGACGTGGAGGATCCCATAGTGGAGCAGTACGACCTGGAGGTTTCGTCACCGGGGCTGGACCGGCCGCTGTTCGAGGCGGAGCATTTTGAACGCTTTGCCGGACACAAGGTGAGGGTCCGACTGAGTCCTCCGGTGGGCGGGAGACGAAAGTTCATCGGAGTGCTGCTCGGAATCGAGGACGGCCAGGTGCGCGTGGAAGAGGACGGCGTGGAGCGTCGCATCCCGCTGGAGTCGGTGAGTGCGGCGCGGCTGGTTCCTGCGGAGTGACCCGCGCGAACGAAATTGTGCCGGTGCGCAGGGTTCAAATACCGATGCGCCCCGGGTTGTCGAGGTCGGTTGTAAGCGAGCCCGTCAGCGTCTACGCAACGGGTTGGAATTTGAGCATGACTAGAGAAATTCTCACGGTAGCCGAGGTGGTGTCCAACGAAAAGGGCGTCGCCAAGGAAATTATCTTCGATGCCATCGAGGCCGCCTTGGCGAGCGCCACGCGCAAGCGACACCGAGAGGACATCGACGTTCGCGTCGCCATCGACCGCGAAACCGGCGACTACGACACCTTTCGTCGATGGCTGGTCGTCGACGACGAGACGCTCGGAAGCGGTGAGGCGACCGGGCCTGAATCCGCGCGGCCTGCCGGCGACGCCGGGAGCGAAGGCGAAGGCGACGAGGCGCTGCCGGAAGGCCCCAGGGAGCTGATTCCGACAAAGGAAATTCTGCTGAGCGAGGCGGTCAAGCTGAAGCCCGGTATCACCGCCGGCGAGTACATCGAGGAGCCCATTGCCTCGGTGGACTTCGGTCGCATCGCGGCCCAGACGGCGAAGCAGGTCATCGTGCAGAAGGTGCGCGAGGCGGAGCGGGCGCAGGTGGTGGAAGCATACGCGGGCCGCGTCGGCGAGCTCGTCACCGGCGTGGTCAAGCGTCTCGACCGGGGAAACGTCATTCTCGATCTCGGCGCGAATGCCGAAGCCGTCATCGCGCGTGAGGAGCTCATCCCGCGAGAGCTGGTGCGGCCCGGGGATCGGATGCGAGGCTATCTGAGAGACGTGCGTTCGGAACCTCGAGGTCCGCAGCTGTTCGTCAGCCGCACCGCGCCGGAGCTGATGATTGAGTTGTTCAAGCTGGAAGTGCCGGAAATCGGCGAAGGACTCATCGACATCATGGGCGCCGCCCGAGACCCGGGATCCCGTGCGAAGATCGGCGTGCGCAGCAACGTGCCCAGGATCGACCCCGTGGGCGCCTGCGTAGGCATGCGGGGCTCGCGTGTGCAGGCGGTGTCGAACGAGCTGGCCGGCGAGCGCGTGGATATCATTCTCTGGGACGAGAATCCCGCCCAGTACGTGATCAATGCCATGTCCCCGGCGGAAGTGGTCTCCATCGTCGTCGACGAGGAGTCCAAGTCCATGGATGTGGCCGTTGCCGAGGACCAGCTTTCCCAGGCCATCGGTCGGGGGGGACAGAACGTCAGACTGGCGAGTCAGCTTACCGGCTGGGAGCTGAACGTGATGACGGAATCGCAGGCCGACGAGCGTAGCGAGGCGGAGGCGGAAAAGATCCTCAAGCTTTTCATGGACAAGCTCGACGTGGACGAAGAGGTGGCGCTGATCCTGGTGCAAGAGGGATTTTCCTCGATTGAAGAGGTTGCCTATGTTCCCATAGCGGAGATGGTCGCTATCGAGGAGTTCGACGAGGATATCGCCAAGGAGCTTCAGTCCCGCGCCCGGGACGTCATGCTCACTCGGGAGATTGCCAGCGAAGAGGGTTTGAGCGATGCGCCCCCGGCAGAGGACCTGCTCGGGCTCGAAGGCATGGACGACGCGCTCGCGCACGCATTGGCGCGCAGAGGCGTGATCACTCGCGAAGATCTCGCGGAGCTCGCGGTGGATGACCTGATCGAAATCTCCGACATCGACCGTGAGCGCGCCGGGTCGTTGATCATGACGGCGCGCGCGATATGGTTCGAGGAAGAAAATGAAAAAGAGAGTGAGAGCGAAAGCGAGGCCTGAGGCTGAGTAAGATGTCTTCAATGGGTGAAGTGACGGTACGTGAGCTGGCGGAGGCCGTAGGCATCCCCGTGGACCGGCTACTGGTTCAGCTGGGAGAGTCCGGGCTGCCGCACAGCGATGCCGATCAGCCCATCAATGAAGAGGACAAGGCGCACCTTCTGGACCATCTCCGGCGGATTCACGGAAAGGAACAATCGGTCGGCGGGCCGAAGAAAATTACCCTCAAGCGGAAGTCCGTCAGCGAGCTCAAGATTCCTTCCGCGCAGGGAAGAAAGAAGACCGTGACCGTAGAGGTGCGTCGCCGCCGCACCTACAGTCCCTCGGCAGGCAAAGGTGTTTCCCCGAGCGTTTCCAGGGACGAGTCGGTCAGCAAGCTGCAGGAGATGGAGGCGGCCAAGCGAGCGCTTCAGGAAGAGGCCAAGCGGCGGCAGCAGGAAGTGGACGAGACGCTGCGCGCGGAGGCGGAAAAGCGCGCCAAGGAAGCGCCCGTTGTGCCCAAGCGTCCGCCCAAGCGCAAGGAGCCGCCGCCGTCAGAGGCGGAGGCGCCCAGGGAAAAGGAAGCCGGAAAGGAGAAAGTAGAAAAGCAAGACAAGCCGGCTCCCGAGCAGGCAGCGATAGAGGCGGCGGCGCTGTCGCCGCCTTCGCGAGGAGATTCGCGTCGCGCCGAGCGCGGAAGGCGCGCAAAAGAAGGAGATAAAGAGGATCTTCGTGCGCGCAAGGAGCTTCACGTCGCCAGCGAGAAACGCGGCCGCCGGCGTAAGCGGCCCAAGACGCGGACCACGGTGGTCAAGGCTCCGCAGACCAAACACGGCTTCGAGATGCCTACCGCACCGGTGGTGCGGGAAGTGACCATTCCGGAAACCGTCACCGTCGCTGAGCTGGCGCAGAAGATGTCGCTGAAGTCGACCGAGCTGATCAAGGCGATGATGAACCTGGGTTCCATGGTGACCATCAACCAGGTGCTGGACCAGGAAACGGCCGCTGTCGTAGTGGAGGAGCTGGGGCACAAGCCCAAGCTGCTGAAGGAAGATGCCATCGAAGCAGAGATTCAGCAGTCCGGGGTAGATGAGCAGGTAGATGAGTCGCCGCGGGCTCCGGTGGTCACAATCATGGGTCACGTCGATCACGGAAAAACGTCGCTTCTGGACTACATCCGCCGCACCAAAGTGGCATCGGGCGAGGCCGGCGGCATTACCCAACACATCGGTGCCTATCACGTGGACACCGACCGCGGCGCAATAACTTTCCTCGACACGCCGGGCCACGCGGCGTTTACCGCCATGCGCGCGCGGGGCGCCCAGGCGACCGACGTTGTGGTTCTGGTTGTGGCCGCCGACGATGGCGTGATGCCGCAGACCATCGAGGCGATCCAGCATGCCAAGGCGGCCGGGGTGCCGATCATCGTTGCCGTGAACAAGATCGATCGACCCGACGCCGACCCGGAGCGGATGCGCCAGGAGCTGTCCAATCACGAGGTCATTCCGGAGCAGTGGGGCGGCGATTCCATCTTCGTCGACGTCTCCGCCAAAACCGGCGAGGGCGTGGACAAGCTGTTGGACTCCATTCTGGTTCAGTCGGAGGTGCTCGAGCTCAAGGCCCGAGACAGCGGCCCCGCCCGCGGCGTCGTCATCGAATCCCGGGTGGACAAGGGCAGGGGGCCGGTGGCTTCCGTGCTGGTGCAGGCGGGACGCCTGAACAAGGGAGACATGCTCCTTGCGGGCCAGGAATTCGGGCGCGTCCGCAGTCTGTTCGATCACGCCGGTCAGGAAGTCGAGCAAGCCGGTCCATCGATTCCGGTGGAAGTGCTGGGGCTGTCCGGTCCGGCCAACGTGGGCGACGAGGCCATTGTGGTGGAAGACGAGCGCAAGGCGCGGGAAATCGCTCTGTTTCGCCAGGGCAAGATCCGCGAGGTGCGTCTGGCCAAGCAGCAGGCGGCAAAGCTCGACGACGTCTTCGAGCAGCTCGCCGAAGGCGAAGTGAATACCCTGAACGTCGTGCTCAAGGCGGACGTGCAGGGATCCGTCGAGGCCCTTCGTGACGCGCTGGTAAAGCTCTCCGGCGATGAGGTCAAGGTCAACGTGGTTGCCGCCGGCACCGGCGGAATCAGCGAGACCGACGTCAACCTTGCCATCGCATCCTCCGCCATCGTTATCGGCTTCAACGTGCGGGCGGACAGCGCGGCGCGAAAGCTGGTTGAGAGCGAAAACGTCGACATGCATTACTTCAGCGTCATCTACGACGTCATCGACACCGTCAAGCAGTCGATCTCGGGAATGCTTTCGCCCGAGTACAAGGAGGAAATCGTCGGAATAGCCGAAGTGCGCGATGTGTTCCGCTCGAAGAAATTCGGTTCCATAGCCGGCTGCATGGTTATCGAAGGTACGGTCAAAAGGAACAACCCCATCCGCGTGCTGCGTGACAACGTGGTTATCTACGAGGGCGAGTTGGAATCACTGCGTCGATTCAAAGACGACGTCAATGAGGTCAAGTCGGGCACCGAGTGTGGCATTGGTGTGCGAAATTACAATGACGTCAAAGTCGGCGATCAGATCGAAGTTTTCCAGAGAACCGAGATCGCCCGCCAGGCTTAACGAGACTCTTCATCTCAAATAACGTTCTTGACTCATTTCGTGTACGCTTCGGTGCGTATGGCGAAGCAGCTTGCCGCTCCCGGACACGGGCTGAGCCCGCGTCCGCGGGACAGCCAGCCGGTGCGGTGGCTCGGATAGATCCTCGATTTGGTTTCGACAGCTATGGGCGAGAGGGAATTCGGTCGTGCAGAGCGCGTGGCCCTGCAGCTCAGAAAGGAGCTGGCCTGGGTGCTCGAGCGCGAAATGCAGGATCCTCGAACCCACATGGTCACCATATCCAGGGTCGAAGTGTCCAGAGACTTGAGCCACGCGCGGGTTTATGTCTCCGCGCCTGAAGACCACCCGATAGCAGAGGTGCTGAAGGCCTTGAATCACGCCGCCGGCTACCTGCAGATGCGGCTGGGCGAACGTATCCGCATGCGCTATCTCCCGCGGCTGCGGTTCCAGGAAGACAAGGCGCTCGAGAAAGCGAGCCGGATCGACGCCCTGCTCGCCGAGGTCAAATCCCGACGGCGCTGAGGGTTGCCGGCCCTTGATCGTACCGAAGGACAGCTATTAGGCGAGTGGGAAGAAAGCCGCGAAAAGGGCGCAGCGTCGACGGTATCGTATTGCTGGACAAGCCGGTGTCGTTCGGTTCCAACCAGGTGCTGCAGCGGGTCAAGCGATTGTTCAAGGCGCGTAAGGCGGGGCATACCGGGAGCCTGGACAGACTCGCCAGCGGTCTGCTTCCCATCTGCCTAGGCGAGGCCACCAAGTTCTCCACCTTTCTGCTCAATTCCGACAAGCGCTACCAGGCGGTTTTCCGGCTGGGGGTGACGACCGCCACCGGTGACGCCGAAGGGCAGGTGATCGAAACCAAATCAGTCGAGCCCTTTACCCGTGCTCAGATGGAAGACGTTATCGGCCGCTTCAAAGGGACCATCGATCAGATCCCACCGATGCATTCCGCCATCAAGCACAAGGGGCAGCGCCTGTACAAGCTCGCCCACCTGGGACTCGAGGTGGAGCGGAAGCCGCGCACGATTACTGTCCACAGTCTCGAGCTGCGCGAGTACGGCGAAGATTTCATCGCCGTGGAGGTATTCTGCTCCAAGGGAACCTACATTCGCACTCTGGCCGAAGACATCGGCGAGGCGCTCGGATGTGGCGCCCACGTCAAGGCGCTTCGAAGAATCGGTGCAGGTCCCTTCGACGCGTCCCAGATGATTGCTCTCGAGCGCCTGGAGCAGCTCGCGGACCAGGGGCTCGATGCACTGGACGGGGTGCTGGTTCCCATGGAGGCGGCACTGGCGGACTGGCCCGAGGTGCGGCTTCCGGAGAATGCCGCCTTTTATTTGAAGAAAGGCCAGCCGGTGCTGGTTCCCAGATCCCCGACCCAGGGCTGGGTGCGTCTGTACGCTTCCGGAGACCGTTTCCTCGGCGCCGGGGAAGTGCTCGACGACGGTCGCATCGCGCCCCGCCGACTGGTCGCGGACGGCTGATTTTTACGCTAGAAAATCAGATGCTTATCCCCAGAGACGGGAGACGATTCGGCCTTGTTCGGCGGCAGGCCCGCGGGTAGAATACGCGACCGATTTAGTCACGGATTCGAATTTGATGTCGCTCAACGCTGTCGAAAAGGAAAAGATCGTCCAGGAATATCAGCGATCGCCCGGCGATACGGGATCGCCTGAAGTTCAGGTTGCCTTACTGTCCGCC
>DATIPL010000308.1:0-4551 GCA_035471965.1 Gammaproteobacteria bacterium | reverse complement strand
CAGGTCTTCCCGCTGCTGCTCGGCTGTGTCGTCATCTTTCTGGCGGTGGTGCAGCTCATCAAGAACGGGTGGGAGGCTGAGGGCGGCGATGTGCTCGACCTCGGCATGCAAAGCGCCGCCGTGGAGGGCCGGGGTCGATCGGCGATGGTGCTTTTCGGACTGATCGCGCTGTTCCTGGTTTTGTCGGTATGCATCGGCTTGCAATACGCGGCCATTGTTCTCGCCGCTGCTGCCCCCCTTCCGCTCATGACCGGCAGCCGGCGCTGGGCTTGGGGTATCTTGAGCGGAGGAATCATCGCGCTGCTGGTGGCTGTATTGTTCGATAGGATGCTGCACGTCATTTGGCCCGAGCCATTACTCTGGGCCTGGCTAAAAGGGACGGTGATCTAGGACGCGAGCGGAGAGATACGATGCAGGAAGCCAATAAGTCCAACCGACCACCACGGCGCAATGCCTATAATGAATGGATGCGCTCTATCGGTGTTCCGGTCTACGAGGGCCATCATGTGGAGGACCTGCGACACGTCGAACTTGCGTGGTGGGAGGACCGGCAAGCAAAGGCTGCTTTTCTCCACCTCAAGGGGATGGAGGGCGTATCCGAGGCCCGTGTCATGGAGATCCCCCCCGGTAAGGAGATGCCGCCGCTAAAGCTCGCGGTGGGCGAGTTGGTCTACGTGCTCGCCGGCGAAGGGCTGACGACGGTGTGGAGCCGTCACGACGGCCCTAGGCAGACCTTCGAGTGGGGCGAACAAAGCCTGTTCCACATCCCGCGACATTTCCATCACCAGATCTTCAACGGTAGTGGCGACAGGCCGGCGAGACTGCTTTGCTACAACTACCTGCCGGTGGCCATGTCGGTGGTACCTGACCCCGATTTCTTCTTCAACAACCCCTACCAGAGTAACGTCGTGCTCGCCGAAGACGACGACCTCTTCGCCGAAGCCCAGGAGGTCAAGACCGACGGCCCCGACGGACCGCCGATTGGCTGCTACTGGCTCGGTAATTTTTTTCCCGATCTCAGGCATTGGGACAGGCTGACCGCGTTTGGAGACCGGGGTGCGGGGGGCAGCGCCGTGTTCATGCGCTTTCCTGACGCCGAGATGGGCGCCCATATGTCGGTGTTCGATCCGGGCCTCTACAAGAAAGCCCACCGTCACGGGCCGGGGCGGGTAATCGTGATTCCCGAGGGAGAGGGATACTCGGTCTTGTGGAAGGCGGGCGGTGAAAAGGTCGTCTGCCCCTGGCATGAAGCGTCGGTCTTCGTGCCACCCGAGGACTGGTACCACCAGCACTTCAACACCGGCGCCGGCTCCGCCCGCTACCTTGCCCTCGGCCCTTTGCCCCAATTCCGCGGCAAGGGTGAGACCCTCCAGGACCGGGCCGACCGACAGATCGAGTATCCCGATGAGGACCCTTGGATTCGTCAGACCTTCGAGAAAGAGGTCGCGGCCCGGGACCATAGAAGCCTAATGCCCGATGAGGCCTATCGGGATCGCGACTATCAGTGGGATTATGGGGACGATTAGTGGTGATTGGGAGCGGTGCTCCGAATGGCGTGTCAACTAAGGCCGAGCCCTACTCAGGATAGGCGGTTTGTTGCTTTAGCATTACCTCTGCCCGGCTTTCCGCCGATTGTTCGACTGCGATCAGAACCTCCTGGGTTGCCATGCCCCAGCGCCCGTCGGCCGGCAGTGGCCGACCCTGGGTGACCGCTTCGAAGAAGGTCCTGAGTCGCGCATCGCGACCGTCGCCGCTATCGGCAAAGGTGATCTCGCGCTGCTCACGATCGCCGTCGACGACGAGCCCGTTCCGCGAAAACCTGACATCGCCGTGGTCGAAACTGGCCACTAATGGCCCGCCCAGAATCCACCCGCCCGATTGGGCGGGAGATTGCGAAGCCTGAGTGCTGCGCCGGCCGCCGCCGTACCGCTCCGCCGAGGCGGCCGCGCTTTCCCATGCCGGGTCGTCGGCATGGTGGGTGAGTTCGCGCCGCGCCCGGGCGTGGTGTTCGGCGTCAGTTAGGGGTGCCGAACCGTCGAACCCGTAAACCAGCGCTCGCGAATCGAAATGATCGTAACTCGAGCAGACGGCGGTGCCGCAGACGTCGTCTTCGAACTCGAAATACACCGTGAAGCTGCCCGGCACGCGCCGTGCTGGGTCCCACACACCGGTCATGCCGCGGACACTGCGCATCAGTCCGCCGCCGATGGTGCGGATAATATCGAACTGGTGCGGGCCCTGGCGCCATAGAATGCCGCTGCCCCATCCCGGGGTGAGCTCCTCGGCCGAGCGGGGCCGGTAGAGCCAATCCACAAAGCGCCAACTATGGATCATGCGCAGACGACCCAGCTCGCCGCTTTGAGCAAGCGCACGGATACCTTGGATACGCGGCTCGAAGCTGTGCTTGACGTTGACTCCAAGCAGCACGCCATTCTGTTCGGCGATCAGGATCATCTCCTCAGCATCTTCCAGGTTAACCGCCATGGGTTTTTCGATGAGCACATGTTTTCCGCATTCTAGGGCGGCCTTCGCGTGTTCGAAGTGAAGGTGATTAGGCGTAGCGATATAGACAAGGTCGACTGAGGAATCGGAGAGAAGCGGCTCAATATCATCACAAATTTGCACGTCGCGGAAATCTTGCTTGAACCGTTCAATGATTTCGCGGTCTGAGTCAGCAACGCCAAGAAGATCGTAATAGGGGCTCTTGAGGAAGCTTGGCAGCATGTTCACTGTCGCGCCGCCCAACCCAAGTATTCCCAGACCCAACGGTTTTTCGCGTGGTAGATTGTTCACGGCCTATCTCTCCCTGACTCCGGCCCCCTAGCCGTTTCTTATGTTAGCGGAAACGGTTTATCTCGAAACGCATCATGGCCGCTATTCCTCCCTTTGACCACGAGTGAGCATTAACTTGATGTCCGCTTTTGGCTAAAAGCGGACATTGGATTAACGCCGAGCTCTAATCCGGATTGCTCTGTTAACCTGATGTCCGCTTCTGACCCAAAGCGGACATAGAGTTAACAGGCGGGATGGGGTTGCCGGACCCGAAAAGCCGAAGGCAGGCTTTGCGCGGGCGGCATCACCTTCGATAATTGGGGTATCGTTATGTAAAGCGGCAAAGTCCCCCTACTCACACAAACTTTTTTGTGCCGCGATTCATTCTATCTATAAACTCACCGATCGACCCGCTGCCGCTTGGCGCGAGTATCTTCCGTGCACGTTCCTTCACCTGGAGCAATTTCGAGTGGCTGACGCACGCCCGCCTAGTGTCCTGTCTCGACAACTGATCCTCTCGCTCTATCTGCCCGCCGCCATGCTGGCGCTCGGTCAGAGCATGGTCGCACCCGTTATTCCGGGGCTTACCAAGTCTTACGGGGTCGGGGTCGATTCCGCCTCCCTCGTCTTCGTCGCGTATAGCGTGGGCGCGTTCGTCGCGACCTTTCCGGCAGGCTATCTGATGGATAAGATCGGCCGCCGCCCGGTGCTGCTGGCCGGCCCCGTGCTGGCGGCGATCGGCTCATTCATGACTCCCTTCTCGCATACCTTTTTGGAGCTGCTGTTCTGGCGGTTCGTGGTCGGCGGCGCGACCTTGCTCTGGCAGCAAGGCCGCGTGCTCGTCATCGCCGATACGGCGCCGCAAGACCAGCGGGCGCAGCAGATGCAATGGATGGTGGGAATGACCCGCGCCGGCCAGCTGTTCGGGCCGACATTGGGTGGTTTCCTGGCAGCGGCCTACGGTCTTTGGATTCCGTTCGCGGTTCACGCCGCACTGATGATCGTCGCCGTTATCCCTGCCTACAACTTGATCCAGGAATCGGCTCCGGGCCGGCGTCGAAAAAACGACGAATCAAAAAACGACGAACCCGAGTCAGAGGAAGGTGAGGCGCGGGGATGGCGACCGGTGATCAAGTACATGATCACCTTCCAAATCGTCGTCTTTCTGTGCATCCAGGTCCTGGCCCAGTTTTCCCGGGGCGGCCAGGAGCAAGGCTCGCTGAACCTCTATGCGGTCTACGCCTACAACATGGGCCCAGCCGAGCTCGGATTGCTGAACACCATCGCCATCGTGTTCGGACTCCCGGTGCCGTTCCTCACCGGCTATCTCATGGATAAGTTTGGACGTCGCGCAGTCATCGCGCCCGGCTTTGCGGCCTATGGGATCGCGGTGGCACTGATGTCGCTGACCGCCTTCTTTCCACTGCCGATGAGCTACTTTCTCGCGACATACGTCCTGGTCCAGGCGACGGCGGGCACCACCGGCGGCACCATGCAGGTGCTCGGTACGGACCTCTCACCGCAGGAAAATCGCGGACGATTCTTCGCGATCTGGCGCACGATCGCTCAGTTGGCGGCGGCGGTCGCCCCCGCGATGTACGGCTTGATTGCGGAACACGTGGGCTTTGGTTTCGCCTTTGCGTATCTCTCGCTCTGCGCCATTGGCGTTGTCCTGGGAGTGAGTCGCGTCTTAGGCGACACACAGGCCAAGCGCTAGGCCGGCACCGTCAGGGTAAAAGAAGTTTCTACTCGTTCGTTTGGAATTCAGTTTGCAAAAAC
>DATIPL010000307.1:0-3116 GCA_035471965.1 Gammaproteobacteria bacterium | reverse complement strand
ATTCGGTTGGGAATGGACCTTCGCCCTGCTCGCCATCGGTCCGGCCGCGGCCTTCGTCATGGCGATTATCGTGCTCGAATCGCGCCCGCCCGGAGACGAGCGTCCGTCGACGCGCTTGCTCGACTTCCGCCCGGTGTTTGCCAATCGGCCGGCGCTCGGGTTCACTTTGGCCTACACGGTGCACAACGTGGAGCTGTTCGCGTACCGCTCCTGGATCGTTGCCTTCCTGGTATTCAGTCAGGCCCAGCAGGCATCCGGCGCCTGGGGCGTGGGCCTGAGCGCGGCCACGGTCGCCGCGCTGCTGAATCTCGTCAGCATGCCATCCAGCGTGCTCACCAATGAGCTGGCCGCCAGGATCGGTCGGCAGCGAACCATTATCGGTGTCATGCTGGCTTCGGCCCTGGTCGGAACCGCCTTCGGCTTCTCCGGCACGCTGGCCTTCTGGCTTGTGCTGGCGCTGGCCCTGGCGCACTCCATCACCATCACCGCCGACTCCGCCACCATCACCGCCGGGGTGATCAAGGCGGCCGATTCACGCTACAAGGGAACCACCATGGCCATGCACTCGGTGATTGGATTCGTCGGCGCGTTTCTGGGCCCCATAGTCTTCGGCGCGGTGCTGGATCTTGCCGGCGGCGAGCGCGATCCGGCGGCCTGGGGTTTCGCCTTCGGTTCCATGGCGATCGTGCTCATGCTGGGACCACTGGCGGTGGTGAAGCTGGTGGGACTGAAGCGGCGGATGTATTAGTGGTTAAAGGTTGATGGCCTATGTGGAATGAGGGCGCTGCGCGATTCCGCGCCCCATCCTCCACCTTCCATCTACAGAGCCCACGAAGACACACTTGAGTTCATTTCATGATTACGCCCAACCGACGAGCGCGATAAACGTCGCCACTCCCGCGCCAACACCCAGCAGCATGCTGCGTCCGGTCAGGAAGAACACCACTATGGAGACGACCATGGCGCCGAGGCGAAAGGCAACGGGCGTTTCCGCCAGGCTGCCCAGGGGAATTACGGTCATTCTGGAGATCAGCGCCGCAAGCATCGCGTAGGAGACGCAGGTGACCCAGCGAAACAGGGCACCGTCGGGCTCGATGCGAGCGGAAAAGGCCACACCGAGCGCCCGCCAGACGTAGGTTCCAGCGATGGCGCATATCAGCATGATGACCTCGGTCATGGTCTTGGTCCCGGATTTCCCTTGAACGACCTGCGGTCATCGATGAAAAGGAAAGCGGCGGTTCCGCCCACGAATCCGGTGAGCAGAAGGCTCCACTCCGGTGTCAGCGAGAAAATCATGGGGCCGGCGACCGCGCCGAACAGCAGTGCTGCGACGTACGGACGGGTGCGTGTGCCTGCAAACAGCAACGCAAAGTAACAGGGGTTCAAGAAAACGAGCCCCAGGGTCACGGGTTTCGGCAACACGGCGACGGCGAAAAAGCCGAGCCCGGTGCCGATTTGGCCCGCGATCAGAATGGTGCCGGCGAACACCGTGTAATAAAGGACACGCAAGCGAATCGGAATCGCGCCAAAGGCCTTCTGGCACGCGGCCCAGGTATTCACCGACAGCAACTGCACCAGAAGATACGGCATCCCAGGATGGCGTGTTCCTCCGCGCATCAGCGGAAACAGCGACATGGCCATGGGCATGAAGCGCGCGTTGGCCAGTGATGCGGCAAGCACCACGGCGATCAGACTGGCTTCCGCTGCCCACAGCTCGGCCATGGCCACCTGGCCCGGCAGGCCCCAGATGAAGGCGCTGGCGGACAGCGCTGTTGGAAGTGAAATCCCGCCGTCGGCCGCCAGTGATCCAAAACCCATCATGCTGGTCATGACGATCACCGATGGCAGTCCGATACCCTGGCGAAGCGCCAGCCTGGCCACGTGCCGCGCCGCCATGTCGGCCCCGGGTGGATTGCCGGGCTGAGCCGTATTCACCGACTGCTTGACTCTTCGAAGGGGGCTTGGCTACGTTGCATGGCCCGCGGACAATCTACGCAATCCCTGGAACCTCACGGAGACCCCGTCATGAGCCGGGCCGTTCTCGAAGGCGGGACCTCGCAGGCCTCGCCGGAATCCATCGTTGCCAGGCTCGTGCAGCGAGCCCGTGACGCCATGTCCCGATTCGGGTCGAGCGACCAGGCCCGTGTCGACGAAGCGGTCACCGCGCTCGCCTGGTCTGTCTACAAACCCGATCACGCCGAAGCATTGGCAAGAATGGCGGTGGAGGACACCGGTCTTGGCAATGTTGCCGACAAGATCGTCAAGAACCAGCGCAAGACCTTCGGCACCTTACGGGATCTGTTACGGGTACGGACCGTTGGCGTGATCGAAACGGATCCGGCACGCGGGCTGGTGAAGTACGGCAAGCCCGTGGGCGTGGTTGCCGCGGTGACGCCTTCCACTAATCCTGCGGCAACCCCGGTCAACAAGGCCATGATGGCGATTAAGGGTCGTAACGCGGTGATCATCGCGCCATCTCCGGCGGGTCTCGCGACGACCACGCGCACCGTGGAGCTGATGCGGGCCGAGCTGGGGAAAACCGGCGCGCCGGCGGATCTGGTGCAGGTGCTTCCGCCACCGGTGGATAAGGCGCTGACCAACGCGCTGATGGCGGCCTGCGATCTGGTGGTGGTAACCGGCTCCCAGAACAACGTTCGGGCCGCATACAGCAGCGGCAGGCCCGCGATCGGCGTCGGTGCGGGAAACGTCCCAGTGATCATCGACGCAAGCGCGGATCTCGACGCTGCGGCGCAAAAAATCTGCGCGTCCAAGATTTTCGACAACTCCACCTCCTGCTCGTCGGAAAATTCGCTGGTGATCCTGGATGAAGTCTACGATGCCGCCGTTTCGGCTCTCGAATCGGCGGGCGGTTTCATGGCGAACGACCAACAGAAGAAAGCGATCCAGGGTGCATTGTGGGTGAACGGCAGGCTCAACCGAAATCTGATTGCCAAGGACGCACAGATTATCGCCAGGGAGACCGGCTTGCCCAAGCCGGCGCACAACGCCAAGTTCTTCATGGTCGAAGAGACTGGTGTGGGCGGGGAGTTTCCCTTCTCGGACGAGAAGCTCGGGCTGGTCCTCACGGTATACCGTGCAGCCGATCTGGATGCGGC
>DATIPL010000306.1:0-4829 GCA_035471965.1 Gammaproteobacteria bacterium | reverse complement strand
ATCTCCGTGTCGCTCTTCGTGGTAGCCAACAACTCGCCGTGGTGCCGCTCGAAGGAGGGCAGGAAGCCATCCAGGTATCGCTGGTATTCCGTTGGATCGTCGATCTGGATCTGTGCTACTACGTAGGCAGGCATCGTCTTTGCTCCCGCCGGCAACAATCGGGATCAGGCAACTTCGAGGGACAGTTACCAGATCGAATTGCCGGCCTGCAACCCTGAATTCGTAGTTCGGTTACTGTCCCCCGGAATTCGAGATGAAATCACGGAGGCCAGCTCTAGGTTCGGTGTTGAGCAATCACTTCGGCGTATGCAGGTCTTCCCTCTACCGCCAGGCATAGTCTCGCCAACGATGGATTATGGGCGAACAAATGGCCTCGATCCGGGTGCCAGTCCGCGAGCATCGTCGCGTAGATATCCAGAGCGCTGTACCCCGCCGGCATGAACCAAGGATCCCCGGAAATGGCAGAGTCGAGCACCTGGAACTGCTTGTTTATGGAGTCCAGCGCCGCCTGATGCGCCGACTCGACACACGAATGGTCTGTCACGAACCGCTCGGGATGGTTCACGCGAACGAAGGTCATGTAGACGCTCGCCGCCATGAAGAGCAGCCAGCGTAGAAACACGGGGCGCGCTGCATCCTCCATTCCCGGGACCAGGCCTGGCTCGGGGTGTCGTTCACCCAGCACGAGCGCCATCGCCGCCGATTCTCCGATCACCGTGCCATCGGGAAGCTCGAGGGCCGGCACCTGGCCCGTGGGGTTTACAGCGAGATATTCGGCTGTCTGATGTTCGCCCGCCGCCATATCGACGGGAATCCGTTCATACGGAACGGACATCTCCTCGAACATGACCTGGGGCAGAATCGCGCCCGAGCACGCCTCCCAATACAAGCGATACATTCGTCTCTCCCGGCCGAAATAGGAATGAATGGGCCCACTTCCAGCCGCGTATTGTGAGCTCAAAGTCGGAGGAAGAGGAAGTCGGGGACGAGCCACAATTTCCGGGTTAACGGTTCAACTCGTCACAAACCATGGTCTGCCCCTTGTTCCTCACCGGAATTCCCACGTTGTGAGTTACGACCTTCAGGCTATCTGTCCTCCGGTGGAATACTCTTTATGGCCTTGGCGAAGGCCCGATGTTTCTCGATGTCCACTGGGTTATATGTGATTTTCTCTGTAGCAGGATTTTTACCCAAGTAATTATTGTCCCTTAAATTGGCCCTCGGTCTTATCGGCCTCGGAGCAAATCCGCCACCACAGTTGGGGCAAACGTTTTCCAGAACGTTGTTAACACAGTCTCTGCAGAATGTGCACTCATATGTACATATCATTGCTTCCGTCGAATTGGGTGGCAATGATTTGCGGCAATGTTCACATGTAGGTCGCAACTCGAGCATGTATGACTTCTCTTACTAAAACGTGGTCTGTCCCCTGTTTCCTCGCGCTGGTCAGGTATTGGCCGCTCGATGCCTGAGCTGATAGATCGCTCGAGGAACGACAATGATCGCAAGGAGAACGAGCAGCCAGATTCGTCCTTCAAGCAGGTTGTAGTCCTGGAAGAGTCTGCGCCACGGGTGGCCCGCAACGAAGTGGCCGAAGAGAAATTCGAATGCCACGGTCAAGGTAAACCAGAGTGCACCCACCGTCCAAGCCTCGCGAGGAGACACCAGCCGGAGCCACGGGAGCACCAACCAGGTGTAAACGACGAGGAGTCCAATCCCCGTGGCACTTGAAACTTGATGGGCGGTGAGATCGCTCATCGAGGGACCGTAGACAGACACCCGGGCGATCCCATTGGCGATCATCAGGGGTACCAGGCCCAGCCAGGCTAGCAGCGGACGCATCGAACCACCCTCCGCAACTCGTTACAAGCCAGTTTCGCGGTCTTGAAAATATCTCCTCACTTCATCTTCGTTTCTTGCGAGGCGTGCCTGAATCTTGCCCTGGTATCTCGCGTTGGTGTTCGATTCCCAGTCATCCAACCAGCTTACATCCTGGCCCGTTTCTGGCAGAGGAGGGGTCATGGCCAGTTTCGTTAACGGAGACTCCGCAATCAGGTCTCCAAACTCGGTTTGAACCCAGTGTTGATCGGATCCTTTTAGTCCATTTTTGGATGTTGAGAGGTCGACCCACCAATGCTTCACTCGATTTTCGGTAACGTAAGACAACGCGTATTTGACTGCCTCGACAACGCGATCCCCTGCATCATATTCCGTGTGCCACTTCAAATAGATTGATTCGAGTTCATCATTCCAGCTGATTGTTACAAGGCCGTCGTAATCCTTCAGGACCCTATTGGACATTTGATTTGCGCACTGGCATATGACGATTGAACTCAGCCGCCGGTGCAGCCGGTTGGCTGAAGTGAAGTGTTGTGCGATTTAGCTGCACGGATACCGAGCCTCCAGGCCTGAGGTAATTGTGGAAGTAGCTTGTTCCTGCAAGGCTGGGGTCAGGTCTTGTAATACAACAAGGCAAAGCCTCACCAATGTTGAATCACAGGACCGGACCCCTCCGTGCGCAATCGCGTATCACTATCGGTCGGGTTTGCGGTTCCACATCTGGCGCTTGATCAGCCATTCCCCGGATGCCTGTCGCGCGAGCAACCAGGTCACCGTCAGCCGAAAGTCCGAGGTTGCGTCACCCGAATGGGGCACCACGTTCACCTCGGCATCGGCGATGCCGTAGACCCAGTCATCGGTGAGGGGCAGGGCATCGCGAGGGGCGAACTCGACGTTCCATTTCGCCTCATCGTAATCGGCCTGTTCGCCCGCCTGTATCTGGTCCCGCCCGTACTCCGGCTCCGCGCCCGGTGGCATTCGGATCGCGTCCTCGGTGAAGAGCCGGACGTAGGTTGCCGAGTCGCTCGCATTGACGGCGCTCGAGTACGATTGGCACATCGAGCTGACCACTTCATTGGCACTGGACATTGTTCTGGTCCCCTTGTCGATCTTTATTGTGCGGGTCGGGGGAACTGTCCTGCGGGCGCGCAGACGACAAATCCTGCGCAGGTATGCGGGCAAAGGTCCCGAGCCCCTGGTTGGGATGGGGTCCCGGGCGTGACGCCGTCGCACGCCTGCAGCCGACTCCGATCCCCGGGAGGCCCTGGTCGGCGGAGCCGGGGATCGGCGGTCGAGTCCCTGGTATCAATTATAGTCGGGCGGCGACTGAACTCCCGGCCGATGTGGAGATTGGGCGAGTCAGGGGAAGACTCGGCGAGAAAAACCAAATTGAGGGAAGAAACTCTCGCAAAGCCGCGAGGCACGCGACGGAAGGCAAAAGGGTCTGGGACATGATCCACGTGCGCGTTGGCCTGCGGTGAAGATGCAGCTGCAGGAACACCTTCTCTTTATTCTCCTTCCTTCGCATGCTCCGCGGCTTTGCGAGAGAAAGCCCTTCAGCCCCGCATCCGCTTCGCCTCGGGATCGAGCAGCGGCCGGGTGACGAGCATGGCCGGGCGCAGCTCGCCGAGGATCTCGATCTCGAAGCGCTCGCCCTCCCGTTTCAGCTCGCGCGGCACGAAGCCGAGCGCGATCGAGCGCTCGACGTAGTGGCCATAGCCGCCGCTGGTGACGTAGCCGACAATCTCGCCGTCGCGGAAGATTGGCTCGTCGCCCCAGACATCGGCGTCGGCGGCGTCGACCACGAGCGTGGCGAGCGTGCGCTTTGGCGGCTCGTCGCGCGCGGCGAGCGCGGCCTCGCGGCCGATGAAGTCTTCCTTGTCGTGGGCGACGAAGAAATCCATGTCGGTCTCGGCCGGGGTGTACTCGGGCTTGTACTCGCGCAGCCAGGCGCCGAACGACTTCTCCAGGCGCAGCGACATCATCGCGCGCATGCCGAACGGGCGCAGACCGAGGTCCTCGCCGGCGGCGCTGAGCGTCTCGAACAGCGTGATCTGGAACTCCGGTGGCACGAAGATCTCGTAGCCGAGATCGCCGGTGAAGGTCACGCGCTGCACGATCGCCGGGCAGGGACCGACGTGCATGCGCTTCACCGAGAGAAACGGGAACGCCTCCCTCGAGACATCGGTGTCGACGACGCGCTCGAGCAGCGTGCGCGCGTTGGGGCCGGCGATCTGGAAACCGATGCGCTCGAGCGAGACGTTGCGCAGCTCGACACCCTGGTCCGGCAGGTGCGACTGGAACCAGCGCATGTGGAAGGCCTGCGCGTTGTAGGCGGCGGTGAGCTGGAATTCCTCGGGACCGAGCTTCGAGATGGTGAAGTCGCCAACGAAGCGGCCCGAGGGCGCGAGCATCGGTGACAGCCGCATCCTGCCTTCCGGCGGCATGCGGTTGGCCATCAGGTGTTCGAGCCATTCCTGGGCGCCGGGGCCGGTGACCGCGTACTTGCCGAAATTGTGCACCTCGTTGATGCCGACCGCCTCGCGCACGGCGCGGCACTCGGCGCTGATCGCGTCGAACGCGTTCGAGCGGCGGAACGTGGGCGTCTCGTACAGCGGCTCGCCCGCGGGCGCGAAGTAGTTGACCGCCTCCATGCCGTAGCCCTGGCCGAACACCGCGCGCCGCGCCTGGTGCAGCGCGTAGGCCGGCGTGGTGTGCAGCGGCCGGCCGGCCGGCAGTTCCTCGTTCGGGTACGAGACCGCAAAGCGGCGCTGGTAGTTCTCGCGCGCCTTCGCGCGGGTATAGGGTTCGGTGCAGGTATCGCCGAAGCGGGCGACGTCCATCGCGAACACGTCGCGCGAGGGCTCGCCCTCGACCATCCACTCGGCCAGCGACAGGCCGACGCCGCCGCCCTGGCTGAAGCCGGCCATCACGGCGCAGGCACACCAGTAGTTGGGCACGCCCGGCATCGGGCCCACCAGCGGGTTGCC
>DATIPL010000305.1:0-6235 GCA_035471965.1 Gammaproteobacteria bacterium | reverse complement strand
CGGGTTGCTGGATGAAGGCTACATCGCCTCGCGTCGCGCCTTGATCGGCGACGAGGCGCGGCTGCCGGAACCCGGGCATCCGTCCAACGGGGGCACCGTGTATCTGTGCGCTGCCGACCGGGACGGCATGATGGTGAGCTTCATCCAGTCCAACTACATGGGCTTCGGCAGCGGCGTGGTCGTTCCCGGGACCGGAATTTCGCTGCAAAACCGCGGCGCCGGGTTCACTCTCGAAGCAGGGCACCGAAACGAGGCGGCGGGCAACAAACGGCCGCGCCACACCATCCTCCCCGGGTTCCTGACGCGCAACGGCGACGCCGTGGGCCCGTTCGGCGTGATGGCCGGGGAAATGCAGCCCCAGGGCCATTTGCAGGTGGTCTCCGGCATGCTCGACCACGATCTGAATCCCCAGGCGGTGCTGGACGCCCCTCGATGGCGGATCGGCGAAGGACTGCAGGTGAACGTGGAGCCGGCAACCGACCCGGAAGTGATCGCCGCGCTGGAAGGCCGCGGCCACCGCGTGGTAAGGGCGCCGAACTCGTACTCATTCGGACGGGGCCAGATCATCGAACGGCGCGAGAACGGCGTCTACGTCGCCGCCAGCGAACCCCGCGCCGACGGCGCGGCGGTGGGCTACTGAGCCCGCTTCGAATGCCGGCGGACCTCTTCTCTCTCGACGGGCGGGTTGCACTGGTAACCGGCGCTTCCAGCGGTCTCGGCCGTCACTTCGCAGCGACCCTGGCAGGAGCCGGAGCGCGAGTGGCGCTGTGCGCCCGGAGCCTGGATCGTCTCGAGCAGGGCGTGAATGAAATCCACGCCGTCGGCGGTGAGGGGATTGCGCTGCCCATGGATGTGCGCGACGCGGACTCGGTGGCGCAGGCGTTCGACACCGTTCGCTCGCGGCTGGGAACGGTAACCGTGCTCGTGAACAATTCCGGCGTCGCCGGCGCCGAGCGGGCATTGGAAGTGGACGAAGCCGGCTGGGATCGGGTACTGGACACCAACCTCAAAGGGGCCTGGAGGGTGGCCCAGACCGCTGCGAAGCAGATGGTGGCCGCGGAATGCGGCGGCAGTATCATCAACGTCGCCTCCATCCTGGCTTTCCGGGTCGCCGGCGGAGTAAGCCCTTACGCCGCTTCCAAGGCCGGCCTGGTTCAGCTTACCCGGGCACTGGCGCTGGAACTGGCGCGTCACCGGATACGCGTCAACGCAATTGCCCCGGGTTATTTCGCCACCGAAATGAACCGGGAGTTTTTCCACTCGTCCCAGGGCGAGGCGATGATCAAGCGCATCCCTCAGCGTCGCGCAGGCGATCCCGTCGATCTGGACGGCGCGCTGCTGCTGCTCGCCTCAGACGCATCCGCCTACATGACCGGCAGCGTCATCGTCGTCGACGGCGGGCATCTATGTTCGTCGCTTTGAGGGTGGTCCGAGGTACAGCGATATATGGCAGATGGTAGATGGTAGATGGGGAGGGAACCCCGGTTTCTCTAAATCCTTATCTACCATCTACGATATTTCTTCGGAGCTCCATGAGATCGGCGCGGGTCCGGTTTGCAGACCGCCTTTTCGAGCCTTCAGAATGAAAAACCGCAGCCCCGTTACCGGAGCCGCGGTTTATCGTCCGCGGGGTGCCGATCAGGCAGCCTTGGAAACGCCCGCCTTGGCGGCGCTGTCTTTGAGGATCTTCTGAACCTCGGAGACATAGTCGTTGCCGAGCTCCATCACTGCGCTGGCATCCTTGGATGCCTTTTCGGTCACGGTCTCGACGTAAGCGCGGTGCTTCGACATGAAGTCTTTCACGCCGTCCGCGTCCTTGACGTTGAGCGCGTCGCGCCAATGGTCGATGGCGAGCTTGGCGTAGCTCTGGAAAGCATTCGCCTGCAGCTTGACCAGCTTCTCGGCCTGCTCGACCGCCACTTCGTTCATGGCCCGCACCGGCGCCATCATCCGATCCGCCTGTTCAAAAATCACTTCGTTTTTCATGGGGTTAACCTCCGTTTGCGCGCGTGTTAAAAAGTTTGTGCGGCGCACCATAGCAGACTGTTTGGTGCAATGCAACATATGTTTTGGAGGCCCCGAAGTCCCAACGGGGAGGTGCGGCAGGCCGGTGATTCTGAGCTCGGTGGCAGGGTCCCCGGCGACCGGCCGGACCTTTTCCCGGGTGACGAATGCCGGGCTCAGAAGTTGAGGGAGATGTCGCGGTGGATCGCCAGGCATTCGGCCATCTCTTCCGCCTGGGCCGTGGTCAGTCGCTTCTGTAGCCTGAGGCCGATGGAACGGGACAGCGTTTTTTCGTATCTGCTGAGCTCGGACGCGAGTTCCCGAGCCGCCTGCTTTCGCCAGTTCACTTCGGCGGCGAAGCGTTCCTTCGCTTCCGCCAGACGCTCCGCCGCGCTGGCCCGATCGGGCTGCACGCCTTCTCTCACCCGGAACTCGCGCCGGGCCTTGGACAGGGGCGACACGATGTCATAGGTGCCCTCGATCTCGTTCAGCACCCGTTCGACTTCTTTGATCGCTTCCGTGGCCTGCTCCGGCGACTGCTCGGCGATGACGGCGTCGAGATCGCTGATCCGGGATTCAACCGCGGCGAGAACTTCTTGCTGGGCCAGCAGTACGAGTACCCTCTTAACCGGTTCATAGGCCGTGTCGACGTTACGGCGGTAAGTTTGCCTGGCGCGCTTTTCGTCGTTGGCCAGCTCCACGTAAGCCTTGCGTTTTTGATCCCACTCTTTCGGAATGTCATCCTTCAGCGAAATCTTATCCTGCTTCAGCGCCTCGATTTTGTCCTTCAACGCCTCAATTCGATCTTCGGGGGGATCGTCGCTGCGAACAAGGCGCACCTGTTCCTTGTTGAGCTCTTCGAGATCGTCATCGATCTTCCTCATCCTCGACTCTATCGATCGGACTTCGAAGTGCACGGGACGATATTCAGGCGTGTATTTCGCTACTGCCGCCTCCGCTTTGCGCACCGCTTCCACCAGGCCAAAGGTTGCCAGCACCTTTTCGTAGCTTTCAGCAAGCTCTTTTTCGGTTGCCTCGGGCAGGTAGCTCAGATCCACACCACGCATCTTGTCGACGGCCGCGCGCAGCTTGTCGACGTTTTCGTCGTAATACTCGAAGAGGAATTCGTCCAGGCACTCCTGCAGTCTGGGATTCTGGGGCGGCGGTGCCGTCTCCGACGTCAGATAAACCCGGTTCGGCAGGTAATTCACCAGGCTCGGGAAAGAGCCTGCAATGGCGAGGCCGAAAAGCTGCAGCAGGATGAAGGCCGCCGCGCCGCGATAGATCTGCAGCGTCTTGACGTCCGGGGGCGCGACGCCTCTCAGGTAAAACAGCGCGAAACCGAAGGGCGGCGTCAGAAAAGAGGTTTGTATATTCAGCCCCACCATCACGCCCAGCCACACCGCGGTGATGTTGGCGGCCGGATCCATCAGCAGGATCGGCGCGACGATGGGCACCACCACCACCGCGATCTCGATGAAATCGAGGAAAAATCCCAGCAGGAAAATGACGAGCATGACCACAATGAACTGGGTCCAGAAGCCGCCCGGCAATCCGGTCAGAAAATGCTTCACCAGCTCTTCGCCGCCGAATCCACGAAAGGCGGAAGTCAGCATGGCGGCGCCGATCAGAATGATGAACACCATCGACGTCGTCTTGGCCGTTTCCAGCATCACGCCGTTCAGGGTGTCCTCGATCTTGTATGTGCGCCAACCGCTCCAGAACACGGCCGTCATAAGACCGGTCACCGCAATAGCGGCGAGCGCGACGCCGATCACATCCTTGGTGCCGCGGATGTTCTTGACGTTGATTTCGAACAGGCCGAGCACCACGAAAATCAACGCTATGGATACCACCGCCAGCGCCGCGGGCGTGTAGGCGTGGCGTTTCCCCGAAGAGAGCCGGTAACCGGCCATGATCATGGCGCCGACGGCGCCGATTGCCCCCGCCTGATTGACGGTGGCGATGCCGAGGACGATGGACCCGAGCACCGCGAAGATGAGCGTCAGCGGCGGCACCAGGGCGAGAAAGACGCTGATGGCAAACTGCCGATCGTATTTGCCCTCGTAATGCACCGGCGGCGCGGTCTTGGGGCGCAATATGGCGGTCACCAGGATGTAGAGCATGTAAATTGCAACCAGCACGAGTCCCGGGATGAATGCCCCCATGAACATGTCCCCGGCGCTTGCCGAGACGATGTCGAATTCCGACGGCATCGAGAACTCTCCGGTCGCCGCCTTGAAAGCCGCCTTGCGGGCGGTGCTCGCCTGATCGGCGGCGCTGGCCAGCTGGTCGGCGAGGATGATGAGAACGATGGAAGGCGGGATGATCTGGCCGAGCGTGCCCGAGGCGCAGATGGTCCCGGTCGCCAGCGGCTTGGAATAGTTGTTGCGCAACATCGCCGGCAGCGAAATGAGTCCCATGGCGATCACCGTGGCGCCGACGATGCCGGTGGTGGCGGCGAGAAGCGCGCCCACGAACACCACCGAGATCCCGAGTCCACCCGGAATCGGACCAAAGAGCTGCGCCATGGTGACGAGCAGATCCTCGGCCACCTTCGAGCGCTGCAGCATGATTCCCATGAAGACGAAAAGCGGGATCGCAATCAGGGTGTCCCGTTCCACGTCCCAGTAGAGACTGCGGAAGTTGGTGACGCCCGCGCTCAGCCATTCTATGGGGCCGCCCTGGGCGAAATAAGCGGTGGGGTCGCCCGAAAATATCCAGCCGCAAAGAGCTGCCAGTCCGATGGCGCCGATGGCGGAGCCCGGCAGGGCGAACGCCACCGGAAATCCCGACGTCAGCGCCGCCACCATGAGCAGGATCAGGACCGCGAGAAAAAATAGCTCCATGATGTGGTTCTCGAGCGGCCCGGGTTATCGCCTCAGCGATGCAGCACCAGTCCTACATCTCCGTGGCCTTCTTTATGACCCGGCTCGCCGCGCAGGTCGGCAACTGCGTCGAGAAAGTAGCTCGCGAATTGAATGGTCATGGTGACGGCGAAGACCACCAGGAAGCCCGCCATGATGTACTTGGTGTACATGCCGAAGCCGCTCTGGGAAATTTCGAAGCTCAACAGCGGACTGTTGAGACTGCTGCCCTTGCTCCACATGCCCTGAGTCAGAATCACCCAGCAAAGGGGTATCCCCAGCAGCACCGAGCCCAAGGCATTGGTCCATGCTTTCCCTCGTTGGCTGAAGTGCGCGTAGAGCACATCCACGCGCACGTGGCCGTCATCGATTAGCGCGTGGGCGCTGGCAAACAGGAACAGGGCCGCGTACCAGAAGCGCACCAGGTCACCCATGAAACCCTGCTCGTAAGAGAAAACGAAACGCGAAATGACGATCTGGAACTCGGCCACCACCACCAGCAGCGCGAGCCAGGTAAAGCCCAGGCCCCGGACGAAAAAGGCCACGATGAAGCTCGCGGCGATCAGCGGATAGTGGACATAGGTGCCGCGAAAGCTCGGGCGCCCCAGCTCCGTGGTGAGCTCTGCACCGACCCAGGCTTCCAGGAATCCCTCGACGCGAAGGAAAGAAATGGCGACGTCCGCGATGCCGACGATAAGCACCGACCAGAACGCCGCGCGTACGATGTAGGCCGCAAGCGCCGACAGGAGTCTTGCATCCGCGCGCAGCGCGCGGCTGCGCGTTCGCATCACCAGTGCGATGACGGCGATTATTGCGCCGGGGTAGCTCAGGAACTGCAGCCAGCCCAGCGCCACGGCGCCGCCCTCCAGCGGCGACTGCAGCGACACCGAACTCCAGCCAAGATGAGAGAGAAGAACTGGAACGCCGGGCCAACCGACCCAGTAGGTCAGATGATTATTGAGCAGGAACATCAGCGTGAGCGTGACAACAGCGCCGGCAAATACGCGAGCGGCAAGCGCGCCCAATCCGCCGCCGGCTGTGGTCGCGAACCGCCTGGAGGACGGACCGCTCGGCGCCTCAACCGCTTCCGTGGTGGTCATTACTCGTGATCCCGACTAAGCGTTCCGGGTGGGCCGGCTTTTATTATCCGTTCATCTCTTGAACGGGGTTATTTTCGGTTCCAGCGCCCGGCGCAGGGGAACGGCGGGCGGCCGAGCCGAAAGGCGGAGCCTTTCGGCTCCGCCTTCCCGTTATTGGATTTCCTGCTTGCGGTCTGACTAGATCTTGAGCACGCGGTTTCGCTGCGCCACGTACTCCTGGTCGGCGATCTTCGCCCAGCTGCCGACGTCCTGGCGCGATCGGGC
>DATIPL010000304.1:0-22333 GCA_035471965.1 Gammaproteobacteria bacterium | reverse complement strand
CGGGCGTTCGAAGCCGCGTGCGGGCGAAGCCTGGAAGCGGGGGCAATTGCCCATCGGGCCGAAAAGGGCGATGCCTCGGCGGAGGCCTGCATGCAGTGCTATGAAAATCGCATGGCGCGCTCGCTCGCGCACGTCATCAATGTTCTCGATCCGGACGTCATCGTTTTAGGCGGAGGGCTTTCGAAAATCGAGAGACTTTATCGCCACGTGCCAGAGCTCTGGGGACGCTGGGTATTTTCCGACCGGGTCGACACGGCCCTGCTTCCCCCGGTTCATGGCGACGCCAGCGGCGTGCGAGGCGCGGCATGGCTTTGGCCATCGGAGCGTTAGCCTGAACAGCCTGCACCGGCTGCGCGCGGGTACGCAGGCGGCCTCGAGGCCGCGAAGGGAGCGCGCGCTGGATATCGCGGATTGATAAAATCTGCGGCGGGCAGGATTCCCGGGAACACGGCGCCGCACCGCCAGGCGTGCCGGTGGAACTGCTTCTGTCGCGTCTCATATTGAGAGACTTGAAAATACTCATATCGGGCAATGAAGCGTTTGACCGTGAACAGGGGGTTTCGATGACTGTTATCGCGATGACAAGGGAGATGGGTTCCCTTGGTAAAGACGTCGCTCTCGGACTTTCTCAAGACCTCGGCCTCGACGTCGTGCAGCATGAGCTCGTCGGCCACGTGGCGGAAAAGATGCATGTCCGGGAGAGTTCCGTAAACCGCTTCCTCGAAGGTAAGGCCAGCCTGTTCGAGCGATGGGATATCAACGAGCAGGAACTGTCGCTATACACTACCGAAGAGATCCTTGATATTGCCGCGAAAGGCAACGTTCTCATACGTGGATGGGGGGCCGCCTATGTGCTTCGGCGAGTTGCCCACGTCGCCTGCATCCGCGTTTGCGCTCCGGAAAAACTCCGGGCGAAAACTTTGATGCAGCGTATCGGAATCAAGGACGAAAGAATTGCGCTGCGTGAAATTCGCAAGAGTGACGCGGCCCATGCCCGCGTCATGTCGCATCTGTTCAATGCCGATTATCGCAACGCGCTCAACTACGACCTGATACTGAATACTGAACACGTCCCTGTTCCCGACTGTATCGACCTGATCAAGCGTCTGGTATCAAAGGAAAGCTTTCGCGAGACGGATGCCTCGAGAATGATCCTGGAGGATATGCGTCTTTCCGCCCACGTTCGCTCGGCTCTGCGGGCCAACCCCGAAACCAGCAGGCCGAATCCTTCGTTTCAGGTGGAGGTATTGCCTGGCACGGGCCGAGTGGTTCTCACCGGCGTTGCCTACAGCGAAAGCTTCAGGCGAGAGGCGGAAAAAGTGGCCAGCGCTTGCGACGGCGTCAGCGGAGTCGATAACCAGCTCATTATCGTGGACAACCGGCACGTTGCGATGTCGTGAACTGAGCAGTCGGGTCCCGGCAGCGGAGGGTCGGAGATTACGTAGCTTTTATTCCCGTAAACGGTAGATGGGTGAATGCCGAGCATGATACGTGGCCCCATCTACCATCTGCCGTCTGCTTGAGTTCCCTCAGCATTGCTCCCACGGGAGCCCGTGATGGCGCCAGCCGCCCAGAGTTCCCCGGTGGCGGTTTTCGTCCAGCTCCCCTTCGAAGCCTTCATCCACAAAATACACTTCGCTGAATCCTGCGTTGAGCAACGCCTTGCCGGCGTCGATTGAGCGCTTGCCGCTGCGACAGATGAGCACCACCGGCGCGGCGCTGATGTCGTCGTGAGAGGTCGCGCCGCCCAGCAGTATCTTACGGACGTCGGTAACGAAGTGAGGGTTGATGGTCCACTCGGGTTCGTCAATCCAGGCAACGTGGATGGCACCCGTGGGGTGGCCGACGAACAGGAACTCCATGGTTGAGCGAATGTCGACCAGGACGGCCCTCGGATCCCCCCTCACGAGATCGAAGGCCTGCTTGGCACCCAGGGCTTTTGCATGCTTTTCCGCCATGTCTCGAATTCTTTTACGCAATGCTCGCCTCGACGGGCTCCACTATAAATCCATGCCCGGAACTTTCAAGTCGTGGTCGGATCGGTGGTCGCGTTGCCGCTGGCGAAAGCATGAGCTAGAGTAATTTTGAACAATCTCAGAACGGATAGTCGAGATTCCGACTATGGATATGCATCTTCAACCGCATCTCGCGCTCGTTCGAGTATGGCGTCAGATGCTGACCGTGGCTTCGGTGTTCTGGGCGCTGTGTCTGATTCTGGTCGCGCTCGAGGCCACCATGGGCGCGCATTTCGTCCTCGGGGGATTGTTTTTTCTTTCGATACCGCTGCTGGTCGCCTTTGTCCTCTGGGCAACCAAGGACCTGGCGGCAGCACTGCGTCGGGGAATGTCTGCCGTCGTCATCCACGGTGCCTGCGTCTTGATTTTCGCCTCCCTCATTGTGCTGGTTGGGTTGCTGGCCGCCTCCAACTTGAAATCTCTCATGCTTGGCACCTGACGGGCTGCTGATACACTCCATATTTCGGCTTGCGGTTGACTGTACTGACGGGACAGGTACTCGGAGCCTGCCCCGCCGACCCCGTCGACCGCGAGCGCCGGCGTCTACACTGCCTGCTCGGGCTCCAGGTAGAGCAAGGATGAGTGAAATCAAGAAAAATTCCGTCGCCCGACCCGACGACCTCACGGCCGTCGTGCGCGACATGTTCGAAAGCCGAATCGCGTTCAATCGCATGCTCGGCCTGAAGATCATCTCGATTGGAAGTGACGAGGCTTCAGTTCGGCTTGCGATGCGCGGCGAATTCGTGGGCAATTACACCCGCGGCATTCTCCACGGCGGCGTCATCTCGGCGACGCTGGACGCCACCGCGGGATTGGTTGCGTATTCTTCACTGGCGCAGGACTCGTTGGATATGAGCCGAAAAGAACGGCTTGCACGTTTTTCCCGCGTCGGCACCATCGACATGCGGGTGGATTTTCTTCGCCCCGGCCGGGGCGATTTCTTCATCGCCAGCGCCCGAACTCTGCGTAAAGGAAGCCGCGTCGCCGTGATCCACACGGAGATGCACGACCAGAATGGCGAAATGATCGCCTCGGGAACGTGTACCTATATGGTGGGATAAGAGTCCGCCTCCGCGGCGGGCAAGCGGCATGTAGTATGCGGGCTGAAGAATACAGGACGACTTCGCTCGAGACGAGCAGGGACGTCCTCCCGATACAAAATACCTGCTAAATACTTTCCTTTTCGCTGATGAAAACCGTGCCGGTAAAACGCGCGACCGGACATCCGTCCGCACGCGTCACGTCTATGGCGTAGGTACCGACCCTCCGCGTGCGGGAAATTTCCCGCGCCGTCGCTGTGAGGATGTCGCCCGCGTAAGCGGCGGTCAGATAGCTGACGTGGGCATCGATGCCGGCGGCCAGCGCGCCGTGGGAGTTGGAGGCGATGCCGAAAGCCATGTCGGCCACAGCAAAGGTGAACCCGCCATGGCAGGTGCCGTTGAAGTTGAGGTGGTCGTTTCCAACTGTCGCGCGTACCACGGCAAGCCCCGCGGCAGCTTCCACCAGCTCGGCGCCCAGAAGAGCCATGAATCGGTCCAGGCGCGCGAGCGCGGCCAGTTTCGCGTTCGGCTTGTGCTCAGCCGTTTCGCCAGACATCGTTATTCAATAACGCCATGGCGGCGCTCTCCACGTCCAGTTCCCCTGTGGCCGTCTGACGTACCACCCGATCCACGTCATCACCCCGTGCTGCTTTGAGTCGTCGTGCGACGATGCCACCGGCGACCGTGGCGAGCAGCCGCTGCGTGCGCTCGAGTCTGCGCTCGGCGCGGCTTTCGTGATCCAGATTTCGGAACGCATCCTCCAGCACGTCGACGAGCTCCGGGATCCCCGCGGCTTCTCTTGCCGCGGTCTTCAGCACCGGCACCTTCTGCCGCGCCGATGGTCTCAGCGCCAGCATGGACTCGAGCTGTTTCGCCGTCACCACGGCCATCGGATCGTCGGCCTTGTTCACCACCAGCACGTCGGCCACTTCCAGCAGGCCGGCTTTCATGGCCTGAATGTCATCGCCGAGACCAGGAGCACAGACCACTGCCGTGACGTCGACAATGTCGGCCACGTCGATGTCGGATTGTCCGGCGCCGACGGTCTCGATGATCACGTTCTCGAAGCCGGCCGCGTCAAGCACCTCCACCGCGCGGGACGTTGCCAGAGAGAGGCCTCCACCGCTGCCGCGGGAGGCCAGGGAACGGATGAAAACGCCATCGTCGTGGTGGTGCTGCGTCATTCGAACGCGATCACCGAGAATTGCGCCGCCGGTCATGGGGCTCGTGGGATCGACGGCGATGACGGCAACGCTTTGATTGCGCTTTCGAAGTTCCGCGATCAGCGCGCCGGCGAGGGTGGATTTGCCCACGCCGGGGGCGCCGGTGATCCCCAGCCGGCGCGTCCGGCCGGTGGCGTCATGGAGGGCGTGGAGCAGCTTCTCGCTGTCTCTCCCCCCTGCCTCCACAGAAGAGATCGCCCTTGCGATGGCGGTGCGTTTGCCGGCGCAAACCTGCGCGGCGAGATCGCTTACGCTGGATGGCTCGGTGGCGGGCGGCGGGTTCACGGGACGATGAATGGCTCGCCATCGCCCATTTCCCGGCGCAGCGTGGCCACCACTTCGCCGTGGGTGGCGCCGGAGAAAACGGCTTCCACCACGGCGGCGTAGACGTTGTCCTTTTCGCTCACAGCGGATCTGGCCAGATCATCGAGCGTCCGGCGTACCGCCTCGTTGTCACGCCCGCGTTTATAGCGCGCCAGTGCCTCCAGCTGGGCTTCGATCTTTTCCGGCGGCGGCCGTTTCAGGGGCACGCGGACCTCGGAATCGTCGTCGAGCCGGTACCTGTTGACGCCGACTATGATGTGTTCGCCGCTGTCCACGCTCGTCTGGAAGCGAATCGCGGACTCTCCGATCAGCGTCTGTACCAGACCGGACTCCACCGCGAGGTACATGCCGCCGGCAGCATCAACTTTGGCGATTATGGATTCGATCAACGCCTCCATTTCGTCGGTCAGGCGTTCGAGATAATAGGAGCCGCCCAGGGGATCGATGACATCGCTCAAACGAGCTTCTTCGCGAAGGATATTCTGGGTACATACCGCGATGCGCGCGGCATGCTCGGTGGGTACGCTCAACACCTCGTCGTAGGCGTCGGTATGAAGCGACTGAAGTCCTCCGAGAATGCCCGCCATGGCCTGAATCGTCACCCGGGCGATATTGTTCAACGGCTGCTGTCGCGTGAGGTCGACGCCGGAGGTCTGGGCATGAAACTTGAACCTGGCGGCCCGCGGGTTCCTGGCGCCGAATCGTTCACGCACCACGCGCGCCCAGATCCTTCTGCCGGCACGGAACTTGGCGATCTCTTCGAAAAAGCTGATGGAGATATCGAAGAAGAAGGTGAATCGAGGCAGGAATTCTTCCGGGTCCATCCCCCGGGCGATGCAGTCCTCGGCATATTGGATGGCCGTGCACAGCGTGAACGCCATGGCTTCAGAAGGGGTCGCGCCCGCCTGCTGCATGTGCTGACCAACGACCGACAACGGGTTCCAACCGGGCAACTGCCGGTTGCAGAACTCGATGTGGTCCAAGAGTATCCGCCGCGAACCGGGAAGAGCTATGCGAAAGAACATGTGGTTGGCGACGAAGTGTGAGATGTAGTCGCTCTGGTTCGAGGTTCCGGTCACCTTTGTCCATGAAATTCCCCGCCGCTTCGCCACCGCCAGCAATAGCGCAAGCAGAGTAAAGGGCAGGGGATCGTTCATGGCCGTGGAAAACTCGTCGATATCGACATCTGCGAAGCACGCATCCATGTCATCCACGGTGTTTACCACCGCGCCGCAAGTGCCGAGCAACAGCGGATCCACCCGGTCGGCATCCAGTCCTCGGTAAACGGAGTTGCAGGGAATGAGACTCACGGCGGTACCGCCGGAGGCGAGAATGCGTTTGAGCCTGAGGTTGTAGTCTTCCGGCAGGCCAAGGCCGACGAGCTGGCGCTGACTCCAGGCGCGGCCGCGATGCATGCTCGGATAAATACCGCGAGTCATGGGGCCGTATCCCGGAAATCCCAGGGCGTCCATGTATCGCTTGTCGCTGAAATGTTCGGGCGTATAGAGGGGCGCCAACTCAATTCCGGATCGGTTGAATATGCGACTCTCTTCGGGCAGCTGCTCGCTATAAGCGCGACGCCATTCGGCGCGGGCCTTATCGAACCCCGGCAAAGGCAGCTGTGCAGGTTGACGACTCATGTATAGTCTCCGTGCGGAAACGGCTCAATCTGCTCCGCTTCGCGTTTTTTTCGCGCCTTCGCTGCAAGGGCGGCGATAGCGTCGACGATATCTTCTCGCGATGAGCCCGGGTGAAAGACCCGCCGTACGCCAGCCTCGATCAGCGCTCGCTCATCCTCGTCGGGAACGATTCCGCCAACCACGACCGGAATGTCGCCGAGACCGGCGGTGCGAATGGCATCGAGAAGCTTAGGGACCAGCAAGTGATCGGTGGCGAGCGAACTGATGCCGATGACGTCCACGTCTTCGTCTGCGGCCTGCCCTACCAGCGCCTGAATTTCCTGCCAGGGTGAGGTGTAGATTACTTCCATTCCGGCATCGCGCAGATAGGCGGCGACAATTCGGCTGCCGCGATCATGGCCGTCGAGTCCGATCTTGCCGATCAGCACGCGATAGGGACGTCGAGTCGGTGCGTTCATCTCTGTGTCGCGGGAACCATGGCTTGCAGGAAACTGCGGGCGATGGAGACCGGCGTTCGTTTGCCCGTCCGGTACCAGATCTTGGCTCCGTTGAGCGCGCCGAGCAGGCCGAGACGCAACAGCCTCCGATCGACGCGCCGCGAAAGCGGCAGAGCGGCAATCAGATCACGAAAGCGGCGTTCATAGTCATCCCTGAGCGCGATCAGCGCGTTGGCAATGGCCTCTGCATCCTGAGGCAGCACCCTTACCACCACCTGGGCGTAGTCGCTGCGATTCAGCAGCATTTCCAGGTGCGCGGCGCAGGCTGCTTCCAGCTTTGCTCGGGGAGTACGCTTCTTCCCCGTCGCGGCGTCCACGTGAGCGGCAATGCGCTCGACGCCCTCGGCATAGACCGCGAGCAACAGCGTTTCCTTGGAGGAGAAATGGTAATAGACCGAACCCGGCAGCATCTCCGCCGCCCCTGCGATGTCTCGCATGGAGGTAGCGTGGTAGCCCTGTCGCGCGAAAAGGCGGGCGGCGGCGTCGAGTATATCCCGGCGCCGGTTGTCCTGGCGGGAGACGCGCGCTTCGGCGGATTTCGCCATTGCGGATTAAACAAAACAAACGCCCGTTTGGTTTATACCCTTCGCGGTCCGGCCGATCAATCCCCGCCGTCGAATCGGATCCGGCGCTATACTCGTGTCCGGGTTCAAACCGAATGTTTTCATACGATGGAGCCGCGCACCTGCATCGAAGCCGAGCCCTACGCGCTGCAGGTTACTGACGAAAGCATGTCGCCGGAGTTTCCGCGCGGTTGTGTGATCATCGTCGACCCGACCGGTGTCGTCGGCGACGGCGCCTTTGTCCTGGCTGAGCACGACGGCGCTTTGGTGTTCCGCCGACTGCGCGTTGATTCTGACGATCTGTGGCTGGAGGCGTTGAGCCCGAACATCCCGGTCATTCGACCGCCGAACGGGCTCTCGGCGATCCGGGGAGTGGTGGTTCAGCGCGCCGGCAGGCGGCGACGAGAAAGCAAAAGGTACGGCTAGGCAAACGCTGGCAGACATTGGAGGAGGACGCGTACGCGCCGTCGGCGAGCGGGTTCTCTCCCCGATTGTTTACCGGTATCCGGGCGACTCGCGCCTTTGGGCGCGAAGGCGTCAAAGACGTTCCTTCAATCGCTGGAGCTGCCGCCGTTCGCGCTTGGTCGGCCGACCGAGACCGCGCTGGCGCTGCTGGGAACGCTGCCTCCGGCGTTCGGCTTCCGCCTCCCGCATCCTGATGCTGGATTCAGTTTCGGTATAGAGCAGCGCCGCCTCCTTGGCCGGCCGCCGCTGATTCGACAGCGAGACCACCACCACTTCCCACGATATCGGGCCGCGTCGGATGCTGAGCCGGGTGCCCGGACGAACGCGCCGGGCTGGCTTCACCCGCTCACCGTCGCACTGCACCTTGCCGCCGGAAATTGCCGCCGCGGCCGTGTTTCGAGTTTTGAAAAAACGCGCCGCCCACAGCCACTTGTCCAGACGCTGGGAGGACTCGAGTTCTGCTGGCATGAACGGATGCGCGCCGGTTCAAGCGCAGGACCGACGCCCGAGTCCCGGGAGCGCGCCCAGCTCGTCGTCCGCATCGAGGGCCGTAAGTTGGTCGAAACCGGCGGCGGGATGATGGTGAATAAGAACCTGCGGCATCGTATGGCCGCCGCCGCGCGCCATCGTCTCTCTTCCTTCTGGAAGGTCTACGTCGACGGAGTAAAGCGCGAACTCGACCCCCTTGGCTCCGAGCAGGCAATTCACGCCCCGGCAAAAGGCGCAGAGCGTGGAGCTGCATGATTCGAGTTTTGCCATCGTTCCGTTTTCCTCTCGGGACCGCCAACCCCGAAGTCGCCCCACGCAGGCCTGCCGCTCGAAAAAGCGGGGATCGACTCCAGAGAAGAAACGGAAGAAAGTCAACTGCGCTTCTTCTTCCCGCGCCATGGGGTTTTCTGCAGCGCGCATGCACTTCAACGAATAGGCGTACATATCGGCCGCATAGTGCAAATTAACAATATCCGAACCGAGATGTCCCGGATGGCCGGAAGGCGCTTTTTTTTGGGAACAGCGTTGCGCCGCCATGGTCGTCGGGATCGAAACGGTAACTTTATGATAATACAGTGATTATCTTGGCTTGACGCCGGCTTTGGCGGCGGCAGTTACACTTGCCTTACAGTCATTCTAAAACCCTGTTCTGGTGTCGACGAAGGAATATGATGTAGCTCACAAAAACGACATCGAAGGGGGCAGCATGAAACGTCCCGTATCCCTTTCCAAAACCACCCGGCCCACGCCACCCGGCGTCATCGCGCGGGAAAGACTTTTCAATTTGCTGGATCGCCGCCGCCGCGCGCCGGTGGTGTGGGTCAGCGGTCCTCCGGGCAGCGGCAAGACGACTCTGGTCTCCAGTTACCTGGACGCAAAGAAGGTCGCATCGTGCTGGTATCATCTGGACAAAGAGGATTCGGACGCCGCCACGTTTTTCTACCATATGGCGATTGCTTCCGGTCGGGGCACGGAAGAGAACGCGGCGCTGCCGTTGTTCACGCGTGAATATCACGGCGACCTGGCAGCGTTCTGCCGGCGATTCTTCAGCGCGCTGTACGCCGAGCTCCGACCACCTTTCGTATTGGTGCTCGACAACTATCACGAGGTTTCACCTCAATCCCAGTTTCACGAGGTGCTGGTCCACGCGGTGGCGGAAATACCGGCTGAAAGCTCCATTGTAGTCATCAGCCGCAGCGACCCGCCTGCATCCATGGTCAAGCTGCGCGCTGCAAGGCAGGTGGAGCTCATCGGCTGGAGCGACCTTCAGCTCAAGCGGCGGGAATCGGACGCCATCATCACACGCTGGCACCCCGACCTTCCGAAAGCCGCGCTCAAGCAACTCTATGAAAAGACGGAGGGTTGGGCGGCGGGCCTGGTGCTGTTGCTCGACCAGGCACAGAACGAGGGCTTTCTGGAGCGCATGCCGTCCCTCTCTGCGCCGCAGCTGGTGTTCGATTATCTTGCCGGTGAGGTGTTCGCAAACTTCGACGAAGAGACTCAGAAAATCCTGCTCCGCACCGCCGTGCTGCCGGAGATGAGCGTCTCGACGGCGGAAAAGGTCACCGAGTCGACCGACGCCGGAAGCGTGCTCGACCACTTGCACAGGGATCACTATTTCGTCGCTATGAAGGCCGGCGCCGGCGGGCCGGTGTATATGTATCATCCTCTGTTGCGGGAATTCCTCCTGGCGCAGGCGGAAAAGCGCATGAGCAAAGAGGAGTGCCGCGAGCTGAGGCGCCGGGCGGCGCAGCTGCTGGAGGCAGAGAATGGATTCGACCTGGCCGCAGTCGTGCTGCGGGACGGCAACGACTACGAAGCATTCCTGCCGCTGGTATTGAGCCACGCCGGAGAGATGCTCAGGCTCGGCCGCGCTGAGACTCTGGAGCGCTGGCTCGAGGAAGTCCCCGGCGAGCTCAGCGATCGCGACCCGTGGTTTCATTACTGGCGCGCGGCATGTCTGTTTCAATCGACTCCTCGGGAAAGCCGCATAGCGTACGAGCGGGCCTTCGGCCTGTTCGACTCTCCCGAGATGGACGACCTCAAGGGAAGGTTGCTCGCCTGTTCAGGGGTGATCGAGGCGGTGCTTCACGAGCTGGACGATCTGTCGCTCCTGGACCGGTGGATCGCCACCGTTGATGGCATTCTCAAGCAAACGAAAGACATTCCGTGGCCAAATGTGCGCGCACGGCTTTACGTCAACATGTTCATGGCGCTCGTATTCCGTCAACCGCAACGGGAGGACATCGCCCACTGGGCGGAGCAGGCGACTATCGAGGCGGAGAACATCTCCGATAACTTTACCCGCCTGTCCGCAATGCTTCTCGTGGCCATCAACCTCAGCTACACGGGTCAGTTTTCGAGAGCCAAGGACCTCATGGAGCACCTGCGCAGACTTTGCGATTCACCGCGAGTCCCGACAATCACGCTGGCCGTGCTCAAAGACGTGGAGTCCATGTACTTCATGCACACGGCAGACCACGAGAATTGTCTCAAGGCGGTGTACGACGGCATCGAGATCGGTCGCCAGAGCGGAGTGCACTACTGGAGCTATCATCTTTTGAGTAACGGCGCCGCGAGCGCGCTCGGCGCCGGAGATCTCGAAACGGCGGAGACGCTGCTGGGAGAGATGCACACCTATGCGGAGAATGCGCGCCGTCTCGATAGGTGCACCTACCACTACAACACCGCCTGGCATGCGATGCTGTGTGACGACGCTCTCAAAGCCTATCGCGAACAGAAGATTGCCTTGAGGCTCGCGATCGAAGCCGGGTGTCCGTTCTACGAGGTGCTTTGTCGACTGGCGCTGGCGCTGGTGCTGGCCGAGAACGGTGACGGGCGCAGGGCGGTTTCCCAGCTGCGAAAAGTACGCGCTTCAGCCCGCTACATCGACAATCGGCTGTTGGAATTCATGTGCCTCACGACCTATGCCTATCTGGCTCTTGAACACGGCCGCGAGCGATCCGGGCTCGGCGCGCTGCGCTATGCCATGGGTCTGGGCCGGGAATACGGCTTCAAGCATTTTATCTGGTGGCTGCCCAAGGTAATGGCGAAGCTCTGCGAGTACGCCCTCGAGCACGGCATTGAAACGGAGTACGTACGGCAGCTGGTGCGCGAGCGCGGACTGGTTTCGGAGGATCCACCGGTACTGGTTCAGGACTGGCCTTGGCGATATCGCATCACGAGCTTCGGCGAGTTCCAGATCCTCAAAGACGATAAGCCCCTCGGCGTTTTCCAGCGGGTGCAGCAGAAGCCGCTGGAGCTGCTCAAAGGACTGGTGGGAATGGGCGGCGAAAACGTCCGTGAGAGTGCGCTTGCCGAGGCGCTGTGGCCGCGTATCGACGCCGACTACGCGCATCGCTCGCTCACCACCAACCTGCACCGGCTGCGAAAGCTCTTGGGCGAGGACCGCGCCGTTTTGCTCAGGCACGGCCGCTTGAGTCTCAATCCCGAACTTTGCTGGCTCGATCTCCGCGCATTTGAGGCCGTCGGCCGGCGCATCGAAAGTCTCACCCGGCGTCCCTCCGAGCCGTTGGACTCGGATGAGGTTTGTTCCCAGGCCGATGCGTTGCTGGACCTTTACCGTGGACCTTTCATGCACGGCGAGGCAGATAAGCCGATTTACGTCGGCCTCCGGGAACGGTTGCGCAACCGCTTCTTGCGCGCCATCGGGGATCTGGGTCGAGCGCTGGAGACAGCCAAAGCATGGGACCAGGCGCTGGATATTTATCAACGCAGCCTGGAAGCGGATCAGCTGGCCGAGAGTCTCTACCGGAGGCTGATGGTCTGTTACCGTGAGCTCGGACGGCACACCGAGGCGGTGGAGGTCTACGACGCCTGCAAGCGGACATTCCGCGCCGAGCTCGAGGTGGACCCGTCCCCGGAAACCACGGCCATCTATGAAAACGTTTTACGCGAACTCTGATTAGAGCCGGCGCGAATCAGAACCCGGCGAGTTGACTATTCGTCGGCTCGGCGCAGCAGTACCACGGTTCCGAGTGGTGAGGGATCGGCGAGCCGACGTCCCGGGGTAAAGCAGGGGGGCTCGTTCCGAGGCGTGCATAGGCGCTTCGGTAGATCTTCTGGAAGGTTTCTTTTCGCGGCGCGTCACCCGACTCGGCCCGCTCCGCCAGCGATTGAACCTCCGTCTGAAGCGCGTCCACCCGGGGATCCCGGTGGCGCCAGGGAAAGCCTAAAGTGTCGCGGTCGAACTCCTTCACCAGCGCGTCGAAGCCCGGGATCCGAAAAAGATAGGAACCCCGCGGCACCAGTAGACGGATGGCCAGCTGAACCGGCGGAACGTTCTCCACCAGGCGCAGCCTTACCAGCGTGTCGAGCAAATCTGCGTATCCTTCCAGCGTGGTCCAAGGGGTGAATGGAACGAATGTGGGTGCCATGGCGATGCCCGCCCGGCGGAGCATGGCGGCGGCCGTTTCGAAATCCGCTCTGGTGTGGCCCTTGTCCAGATCGGCGAGAATTCGATCGTCCACCGATTCCACCGCCGTAGTGATGAAAAGGCAGCCGGTCCGGGCCAGCTCCGGGAGCAGTTCGCTCGAATTGACGATGTGCTCTACCTTGACGGTAACGTCATAACTCAGCCCGGGAAACTCCCGGTGAAGTGCGCGCACCAATTTGAGCGCGTGGGTCGGTCCGTTGAGAAAATCGGGATCACCGAAGGAAATGTGTCGGGCCCCGGCGGCCACCTGGGCGCGAACGTCTTCCATCACCACCTCCGCGGGCACGATGCGAAAACGCCCTTGGTACACCGGCACCACGGGGCAGTGGCGGCACAGGTGCTTACAGCCACGACTCGCCTCGGTGAACCCCAGCGTCCGCCGGCTGCCGTCGGGGAGGATGAGCGAAGCGTAGGAGGAGAGAGGCGGCAGCCCGGCCCGATGGGGCGGGACGAACGGTATTTTCTTGAGGTTGATGACAGGCTCGGACTGGGGCGATTCGTCGCCACGACCGACCCGCTCGGCCAGGGCAGCGAGCCCGGGTTCGAATTCTCCACCGAGTACTGTGTCTACCCCGAGATCTCGAAACAAGGCTTCGTTCACCGGGGCATAGAGCCCGAACGCGCACAGTCGGGCACCGGGAGCAAGCGCCCGGATCCGGGGCAGAGCCTCCAGAGCGATGCGGGTGCCGGTGTGCATGGGCAGGTGAAGGGCCACCAGATCGGCGCCGGACAGAGTCTCCGGCCGAAGCGACTCCACCGCGAGGTCCAGGCAGACGACGTCATGACCCGCGTCACGCAGCCAGGCCGCTGCCTGCGCAATTCCAAAAGGCTGGCGGCCGAGCTCGTAGGTGTTGATCAAGACGGCGCGGACGGACATATGGGATGCTCAGTTGCCTTAAGGTTGAAAGCTATCATGCACAGGCCGTTGTCCGCGAACCGCATAAATGCCGTGCAATGCGCTAAAAGGGTGGCCGGGCTGAAATTCGGCGCAGTCGTAAATGAAGAGCGAGAGCAGCACCCCTGGGCGAGCTGGCGTTCGACTTCGGCTGGTCGATTTTCGAGCAGGACAACTCATTGATTACGCACTTGCTTTCGATGACTATTTCAACGAAAACCATGGCAGGAGTCGGCGCAACGAATGAGCGTTGAAATCGACGGCAGAGTGCTCGAAACGGACGAGGGGGGCTACCTTCAAAATCAATCCGATTGGAGTATCGAAGTCGCGATCCAGATGGCGAGTGAAGACGGAATCGAGCTTACGGACAATCATTGGGAAGTCATCAACTTTCTTCGCGAGTATTACGACGAGTTCAAGATCGCCCCCGCCGTCCGTATACTCACCAAAGCAATGGCGATGAAACTCGGCCGTGAAAAGGGGAACACGCGGTATTTGTACAAGCTGTTTCCCGAGGGCCCGGCCAAGCAGGCCTGCCGCTATGCGGGCCTTCCCAAGCCAACCGGGTGTGTCTGAAGTCGATGCGGGCTGGAGATGATCTCGCATCGGGCACCACTGATGGCCCGCCAGGCCGGGACGACCTCGTTCGAATGTCGTTATGCGCTGTTTCTTCGAATCGCCACGCGGCGGCGATGAGCCCGCGATCTGGCACCTCACCCGGCAGCGCGGAAAGCGTTTCCGGTCAACATCCGCTGACCCCGGGGCGCCTTGCTCGGCCAGCGCCGTCGCCATTTCGGACGACGGTCTTGGGAAATGAGTCCGAGGCAGATGACCGGCGGCCCGGAGAGGCCCGTGTAAGACGCCAGGTCCGCCAGCTGCCGAAGCCTCAGGGCGGGAGCTCGGCAACGGGGCCGAAGAGGACGGGTTGCCGGAAGATGCGCCGGTCGCGCAGGTCGTCGAGGCGAACGCTTGTCTTATCTCCAACGACGGATTTGAAATTTCATCATGCATTCCGGAAATTCAGTCCCGCCCTGCAGGCGGTTGCGGGAGGCCGCCGGCAAGACAAAGGTCTCTGACTCATGGAAATAGAAAGCCGGCCCTCTCCCGGAGCCGTGGCCCTGGTGACCGGCGCCGGAGGCGGCATCGGCGCGCGCGTGGCCGAGCGGATCGCCGGAATCGGCTGTCGCGTCATCTGCGCCGGCAGACGGCTCGAGCGGGTAGAGGCGGTGGCGGCGGGCCTGAACGGGCGCGGCTTGGGGCTGGCCCTGGACGTCACCGATAAGGAATCGGTGGAGAGTCTTGTCGGCCGCCTGCCCGCCGGCTGGAAGCCGGTGGAGGTCCTGGTCAACAACGCGGGTCATGACGCCGGCGGCAGGCGGGCGTTCCATGAAGGAACGGCCGAGCAGTGGGCCGACATCATCGAGACGAACGTCGCCGGTCTGGTGCGGGTGACTCGCGCGCTGATCGGCGGTATGCGCGAGCGCAACCGCGGTCACATCGTCAACATCGGCTCCATCGCCGGAATGAGGCCTTACGCCACCGGCACGCTTTATTCCGCGAGCAAGCACGCTGTGCACGGCTTCAGCGAATCGTTGAGGCTGGACTACGTCGATACCGGGATCCGGGTGACCGAGATAATGCCGGGGATGGTGAAAACGGATTTCGCCTTCAACCGCAGCGGTGACGCCGCGCAAGCCGAAAAGTTTTATCAGGACTTCGGCACCAGCCTGGACCCGGACGACGTTGCCCGCAGCGTAATCTTCGCGCTCCAGCAGCCCGCCCACGTTGTGATTTCCCAGCTCGTGGTGGTGCCGGTTTCACAGCGCTAGAGAATCAGCGACCCGGTTGACTGGCTCGAAGAAGACGGTCCACGGTTGACGATGAATAGTGATTGGCGTAGGGGTCGGAATGCACCTCACGGCACCGGACGCAGGTTCGCTGGCTTCCTCTGAGCGCGATGCTTGCGTGGACAGCGAGGCCGTGAAGTAGAATGACGCCGGTGCAAGATCGCGGTCGGAAACTGGCGCTCCCTAGGGGACTCGAACCCCTGTCCCCGCCGTGAGAGGGCGGTATCCTAGGCCACTAGACGAAGGGAGCGCGGGAAAAGTTTAAGAATCTGTACCGCCAAAAGGGCAATGGTATTATACGCCGCCCTTTTCGTTGCCCACAATTCTCCAAAACGCTTTGTTCGCAAGACAGGGACTGTACCATCGGCGAACCTCAGATAATTCCCAGGTCCGCGCATAACATTTCGCGGTCCAATATCAGCAGCGGTGCGCTGAAGGTCCTCTATACCCTGAACAAGGCGGGCTACGAGGCTTATCTGGTCGGCGGCGGGGTGCGCGATCTCTTGCTCGAAGCGATCCCGAAGGACTTCGACGTTGCCACCAACGCGCATCCCGAGGAGATCAGAAAGCTGTTCAGGAACTGCCGCCTCATCGGACGGCGCTTCCGCCTGGCGCATGTGCGATTCGGAAGAGAGGTGGTTGAGGTCGCTACTTTCAGGGGGGCGGCGGCAGAGGTCGAGGACGAAGATCATTTGAAGGTCAATGGCCGGATCGTCCGCGACAATGTTTACGGCACTCTAGAAGAAGACGCGTTTCGGCGGGACTTCTCCATCAACTGTCTCTACTACAACATTGCAGACTTCTCCCTGGTGGATTTCACCGGCGGTATGGAAGATCTCAAGAGCCGAACATTGCGCCTCATTGGCGATCCGGAAACGCGTTACCGCGAGGATCCGGTACGAACGCTGCGCGCCCTGCGTTTCGCCGCCAAGCTCGGGTTCCGTATCGATCCGGCGAGCGAAGGTCCCCTGGCCCGGGCGGCAGAGGATCTCGCGGATATTCCGCCGGCGCGACTGTTCGAGGAAGTGCTGAAACTGTTCATGGAGGGGTGCGCGCGGAAGACATTCGAGCTGCTCAGGCGGTATGGCGTGTTCGATCATCTGTTTCCCGAGACCAACGCCTGCCTGGATGACGACGAGGCAGACGTTGCCAGGCGAATGGTGGAACGCGCTTTGGAGAACACCGATTCGCGCATTGCCGAGGGCAAGCCGGTCACCCCGGCGTTTCTCTTTGCCGCGCTTCTGTGGGAGCCGCTGCGACAGGACGTCGAAGCCATGATCGCCCGCGGCATGTCTCCTTTTCAGGCTTACGACCTGGCGGGAGTCGACGTCATTGCGCGACAGGTTGAGCATGTGGCACTGCCGAAGCGTTTTTCAGTCATTACTCGCGAGATTTGGGAGATGCAGCCCAGACTCGATCGTCAGCGTGGCGCGCGGGCGAGACAGATATTGAGCCGCCCGCGATTCCGGGCCGCTTACGACTTCCTCTTGCTTCGCGCGGATGCCGGCGAGCCGGTAGCCGAAGCCGCGGGGTGGTGGACCCGCTTCCAGGAGGGTGACGAAGTCGAACAGAGCGGCATGCTGGAGAAGCCCAGGCGCGGGCGCAGGAGACGCCGTCGGCGCGGCAGGCGGCGCGTCAGCCAGTGAAGACGCGCGCTTTCATTGCCCTGGGGAGCAACCTGGACGATCCGCTGAAGCGAATCGATGCGGCCTTTCTCGCCCTCTCCGAGCTTCCAGCAACGCAACTCTCGAAGCGTTCGCCGAGCTACCGCAACCGCGCCGTCGGGCCGGGGCGCCAGCCCGACTTCATCAACGCCGTTGCCAAGCTGGCCACCGATCTGGATCCCCATGTTCTGCTGGACGCGATCCAGGACATCGAGAGAGCTCAAGGCAGGGAGCGCGATGCCGAACGCTGGGCGCCCCGGATCATCGACCTGGACATACTGCTGTATGGTGACTGTGAGATGGATAACGGCCGGTTGACGCTGCCGCACCCCGAAATGCATCGAAGACGATTCGTGCTTCAGCCGCTCAGCGATATTGCGCCCGACCTCGAGATTCCCGGCCACGGTTCGTTGCGAGATCTGCTGCGCCGGGCACCGGCGCACGAGTTGATAAGAATCGCCTCGACCGAGGCAGCAGTAGTATCCAAATAATCGGCACGCAGCATGATCGAAACGGATCTCGATTACATCGTCGTGGAAGGTCCCATTGGCGTGGGTAAGACGACTCTCGCCCGCCGCCTGGCGAAAAGCTATGGCGGGGAGCTGTTGCTGGAAGAACCGGATCAGAATCCGTTTCTACCGCGTTTTTACCAGAACCCGCGCGCTAACGCGCTGTCCACTCAGCTTTACTTCCTGCTTCAGCGCACGCAGCAGCTCCGGGATCTCCGCCAGGCGGACATGTTTGCCCACGTTCGAATCGGCGACTACATGATCGAAAAGGACTACCTGTTCGCGCAGCTCAATCTGGATAGGGACGAGCTCAAACTGTACGAGCAGGTGTATGCGCAAGTTGTCGGGGAAACGATCGTCCCCGACCTGGTCATATATCTGCAGGCGCCGGTAAACGTGCTCATGGATAGAATCGCCAATCGAGGCGTGCCCTACGAGAACGCCATCGACGAGGAGTATTTGACCAGACTGGTAAGCGCCTACACCCATTTCTTTTATAATTTCGAGCAGGCGCCACTGGTCATAGTCAACGCCGCGGAGATCGATATTGCCAATAGCGATGAGGATTATGTTGCGTTGTTCGAGCAGCTTCAAAGCATCAAGAAAGGACGGCACTATCTCAATCCGCTTCCGTTCTAATCGACGCGAGGCGCCCGCGGGTGAATCTGACAACGACCGTCGTATGATCCCGAGCAAGCCATCCGGAAATTGATACTCTGCGTGCAGATGGGCACCTCCAAGACAAAAGCACCCGCCAGCGGCCGTCGCGTCACCCTTGCCTCGCTGCGCAAGGCGAAGCAGGAAGGACGACGTTTTGCCTCTCTCACCGCCTATGATGCGAGCTTCGCCGCGCTCGAAGATGCCGCAGGAATCGAGGTCATTCTGGTCGGCGACTCGCTCGGCATGGTGGTGCAGGGACACCGTTCGACCATACCGGTCACCATGGAGCACGTCGTCTATCACACGACGCTGGTGGCGCGTGGCGCGGGAAGCGCGCTGGTCATGGGCGACATGCCGTTCATGAGCTTCGCCAGCGTTGATGACGCGCGTCGCAACGCGGCGAGACTGATGCAGGAAGGGGGCGCGGAAATCGTCAAGCTGGAGGGCACCGGCGCCCAGGCGGAGACGGTGGAGGCGCTCTCCGCCCAGGGCATACCGGTGTGCGCCCACCTGGGACTGCGTCCCCAGGCGGTGCACAAAGCCGGCGCCTATAAGATTCAGGGACGGGAGCCGGAAGCCGCGCGGGCGCTGATGGACGACGCCGCCGCGCTGGAGCAGGCAGGTGCCGACATGCTGCTGCTCGAATGTGTTCCAGCCACCCTGGCGAAGAGGATCACCGAAACGGCGGAGGTGCCCGTGATCGGCATCGGGGCAGGCGTGCACTGTGACGGACAGATTCTGGTGCTCTACGACATCCTGGGCATCACGCCCGGCCGGCGTCCCAGTTTCTCCAAGGACTTTCTCAGCCAGTCCGGGGGGATCTTCGCCGCGCTCGAAGCTTATGCGGAGGCGGTAAAGTCGGGAATCTTTCCTGGCCCGGAACACAGCTTCGAGTAATGAAAACCGTGGCCGACCCGGCCGGACTGGACGACGCGCTGGCCGGCGGGCGCGCGACCGGTGAGCGTATCGTGCTCGTTCCGACCATGGGAAATCTTCATGACGGCCATCTTTCCCTGCTGCGAACGGCCCGTGATTCCGGCGACCTCGTCGTAGCCACCATATTCGTAAATCCTTTCCAGTTCGGCGAGAACGAAGATTTCGACAGCTATCCGCGAACGCTGGAACCCGATCTGCAGCGACTCCAGGCCATGGAGTGTGATCTTGTTTTTATTCCGAAGATCAAGGACGTTTATCCGCGGGGGGCCGAACAGTCGACGTGGGTCGAGGTTCCCGGCATCAGCTCCATACTCTGCGGCCGGCAGCGACCGGGATTCTTTCGCGGCGTTGCAACCGTGGTGAACATACTTTTCAACATGGTGCGCCCGGATGCCGCGGTCTTCGGCGAAAAGGATTACCAGCAGCTTCTGGTCATCCGACGCATGGTCGAAGATCTTAGAATGACGATCGAGATCCTCGCGGGGGAAACGGTGCGCAACCCCGACGGGCTGGCCATGAGCTCGAGGAACAGTTACCTCACGCCGGCGGAGCGCGAGCTGGCGCCGATGATCTATCAGCAGCTGAAAAAAGTCCGAGGGGAACTGATCGGGGGGGAGCGGGACTACAAAGCCGCGTGCGCGCGCGCCATCGACGCGCTGCGATCCGCCGGATTCAGGCCGGATTATTTCGAGGTGCGCCGCGCTCAAGACCTCGGCTTGCCGCAGACTGTCGACGACGAGCTTCGCATTCTCGCCGCAGCCTGGCTGGGCAAGGCACGGCTGATTGACAACGTGGCGGTTTAATAGCTGGCAGGGGGTGGATGGTCGGCGGGGGCGGGCCACCGCGACGGGCCCATCCCATCCACCATCCACCGTCCGCCGACTTTCGAAACTCTATACTCGATACTCGAACTTCGCAGATCTGCTTCATCCAGGCCCATACTTCCCCCGCAGGGGCGACGCTCCCGCGAACTTTGCGCCCGCGCCCAGGGCTTCCTCGATCCGTACGCCCTCGTTCCATTTGGCCATGCGCTCGGAGCGGGAGAAGGAACCCACCTTGAGCTGGGGTACGCCCCAGCCTACGGCGAGATGTACTATGGTGATGTCTTCCGATTCCCCGGAGCGCGCCGAAACGATAGCGCCGAATCCGTTCTTCCTGGCCGCCTCCCACGCCGAGCGGGTTTCCGTGAGGGTGCCGCGCTGGTTGGGTTTGAGCAGCACTGCGTTGCAGATCCCGTTAGCTGCTGCCGCGTTGACCCGCGCCGCATCGGTGACCAGGTAGTCGTCGCCGACGATCTGTACCTGTTCGCCGTATGCTTCGGTGAAGCGCTTCAGCCCCGCTTCGTCGTCCTCGGCCAGCGGGTCCTCAACCGAGGCAATGGGATATCGCGCGATCCAGCGGCCGACAAGCTCCGCCATCGCGTCGGAGTCCAGCTCGCGATCCTCCAGTCCAAGCCGGTAGCGCCCGTTGCGCCTCAGCTCCGAGGCGGCCACGTCTAGACTGATGACGATCTCTTCGCCGGGAGTGAAGCCGGCCCTCTCGATGGACCGCACCAGCATGTCCAGAGCCTCGCCATTGTTCCTGAATGCGGGCCAGTAGCCGCCTTCGTCGGCAACGCCGGCGCGGACTCCGCGTGCGTCCAAAAGGGCCCCGGCGGCGTGATAGACCTCGGCGGTCCATTCCAGCGCCTGGGCAAAACTTTGCGCCCCGGGCGCCATGATCATGAAGTCCTGCACGTCAATCCGGTGCCCCGCGTGGGCGCCTCCGCCGAAAATTTGAATCTCGGGCAGTGGCATCACCGCCTCGGCTGCTCCCAGCAGGCGACGCCAGAGCGGCGTCGTGCTCGCCGCTGCCGCCGCATGGGCCGCCGCCATGGAGACTGCCACCAGCGCGTTGGCTCCGAGACGATCCCGCTGCTCACTGCCATCGGCGTCGACCAGGGCGGCGTCGAGCCGTTCCTGATCCTGTGCATCCAATCCCCTGAGCGCGGCATTCAACGTCTGGTTGATGCCGGCCACGGCCCGGGTGACGTCGAGTCCCCGCAACCGCCGACCGCCGTCGCGAAGCTCGCGGGCTTCCCGGCTGCCGCGGGAGGCACCGGCGGGGGCAATGGCCCGGCCGGCGGCCCCATTCTCGAGCCTGACTTCCGCCTCCACCGTGGGATTGCCGCGGGAATCCCATACCCGGCGGGCCCGAACCACCGATACGCCGGTGGGATTCACGCGGCCAGCGCCTGCCACCATCGCTCACTGACCCCGAGCAGCCTTCCCGCCGGCCGGGCGAGCAGGGACCTGGCAACGTCGCGAACCATTTCCCGATCGCTTTCCCGCAGCAGGTATTCCACCGGAGACTTGCCGTCGACCCGAGCCAGAGTGAGGCCAGGCAGCAGCCGAGCGGCGCGTGCTTCCAGCGCATTCTCGGGTTCCCAGTCGACGGCGGAAAGATATGCGGCGAGAAGGGCCTTGAAGGCCCGCTCCAAATCTTCCCGCGACCGGTCGACGACCACTCCTTTCAGCAATAGGTGATTGAGACAGAAGGCCAGGTCGAAAGCCGGATCGCCGAACCAGGCGCATTCCGCGTCGAGGAAAACGGGCCCGGATGGGCCGGCGAGAATGTTCTTCGGGCTCACGTCTCCGTGGACCAGGGCCTTGCGCACCTTCGCCGTGGTTTCGGCGAGATTCTCGAGAACTCCGGCGACATCCGGATGCTTTTTTGCCGCCGCAATCAGATAAGGTTCGAGTCGAATGGCGTAGAAATTTTCGTCAGTACGAAACGCCGAGGCGAAGTCCTCGCGGCCGGCGCTGGCCGAGTGTATCCGTCCGAGAACGTCACCGACCTCATGGGCAAACTCAGCGTTCACCTCAGCGGCCATGAGCTGCTTCTTCCACAGTGGATAGCGATCCGGCTCGAGGAAAGCCATGGCGAAAGCACAGCTCACCGGGTCCTCTCCCAGCACCTGCGGGGCGGCACCGGGAACGATCGCTCGCGCGGCCCGCATCCACGCCACCTCGTAGCGGTTCCGCTCCACCGGCACGCGCCATTCCGCATCCACCATGAGCCTGGGCAGCGCCCGTTTGATGCAGACCGGGCCCCGGGGAAGCGCCACTCGC
>DATIPL010000303.1:0-6401 GCA_035471965.1 Gammaproteobacteria bacterium | reverse complement strand
TGCTTCGCGCGGGACTCATTCGCCAGCTCGCGTCGGGCCTTTATTCCTGGCTGCCCCTGGGCACGCGCGTGCTGCGCAAGGTCGAGAACGTGGTGCGCGAAGAGATGAACCGCGCCGGGGCGCACGAAGTCTTCATGCCCGCGGTGCAGCCGGCGGAGCTGTGGCAGGAGTCGGGACGCTGGGAAGCGTACGGCCCCGAGCTTCTGAGGCTCAGAGATCGGCACGACCGGGAGTTCTGTTTCGGTCCCACCCATGAAGAAGTGATCACGGATATCGCCCGGCGCGAGATCCGCAGCTACAAGCAGCTGCCGATCAATCTTTACCAGATCCAGACCAAATTCCGTGACGAGATCAGGCCGCGCTTCGGCGTCATGCGGGCGCGCGAGTTCATTATGAAGGACGCATACTCCTTCGACCTGGATGCTGAAGGCCTGAATGAATCGTACCGGCAGATGCACGACGCCTACTGCCGGATATTCTCGCGCCTGGGCCTCGATTACAGGGTGGTGGAGGCGGATTCCGGCGCCATCGGCGGCAGCCGCTCCCACGAGTTTCACGTGCTCGCGGACTACGGCGAAGACGCCATCGCCTTCAGCGACTGCGGTGATTTCGCCGCCAACATCGAGCTGGTCCCCTGCCCGGCCGCGGCCGAGGCGCGTCCCGCCCCGCGGGCCCCAATGCGCAGCGTGGATACCCCGGGACAGCACACCATTGCGGATCTGGCCGCGTTCCTGGACGTCCCCGCGAGCCGCTGCCTGAAAACGCTGCTGGTCGAGGCGGAAAACGGCGGCCTGGTGGCGCTGACCTTACGCGGAGACCACGACCTCAATCTGCTCAAGGCCTCGCGCCTCGAGGCGGTGCGAGCGCCGCTCGCATTCGCCACGCCGGAGCGGGTGGCGGAAGGGGTTGGCTGCGGCCCGGGCTCCCTGGGCCCGCTGGGGCTGGAGATGCCGGTCTTCGCCGACCACGCCGCCGCGTCCATGGCCGACTTCGTCTGCGGCGCCAACGTCGAAGGCAAACATCTCGTCGGGGTGAACTGGGGACGGGATCTGGCCGAACCCGAGTCCGTCGATCTGCGCAACGCCGTGGCGGGGGACCCGAGCCCCGATGGCGAGGGTGCCCTGGTGATACGCCGGGGCATCGAAGTGGGTCACATCTTTCAGCTCGGCACCAAGTACAGCGAGTCTCTGCACGCGGTGGTCCTGGACGAGCAGGGTAAAGCCAGGCAGCTGGTGATGGGCTGCTACGGCATCGGGGTGACCCGTGTGGTGGCCGCCGCGATTGAGCAGAACCACGACGATCGCGGAATCATCTGGCCGACGGCCATCGCCCCCTACACCCTGGCCCTGCTGCCCATGAACATGCACAAGTCCAGGCGGCTCGAATCGGCGGTGATGAAGCTCTACGGCGCGCTCACGGACGGCGGAATCGAAGTGCTCCTGGACGACCGTCCCGTTCGACCGGGGATCATGTTCGCGGAATCGGAGCTCATCGGCGTTCCTCATCGACTGGTGTTCGGCGAGCGCGGCCTGGACGCAGGAATGATCGAGTACAAGTCGCGGCGCGGGGACGAATTGAAAGAGCTGCCCATCGAAGACGCGGTGGCGTTCGTGAGGGAGAAGATCGCGGACGAGATTGCCACCGGCTGATCCCGTGTCTTGCGCCCGGGGCGAGTCGTCGTGCCTCCGCCGGCGCGTTACCCGCTCCACCCCTGATCGATTCCCTCGCTGTCCCGGGCCCGCATCCGCGCGCCCCCGGCGTTGCCGTGTTCACGCGGGAGGAGCGCTGACGGCGCCTGGAGGCGCGACTATATTTCCTGACTGTTATGGCACTGAAAGCCGAATCGAATGCGGTTGTCGCCGCGGCTCTGTTGTCGTTCTCGGTCGCGGTCAGCGCCGCCACCACCGAGCGTCCTGATGCACGGCTCCGGGCGCTGCTGGTTGAAGCGGTATCCGAGTCGCTGAGCTTCGATGATCGCTTCGAGGCTGAAGTCTGGCTGACCGATATGTCGACCCGGCTCGGCGATGCGGTGGAAAGTCCCGAGGAACGTATAGAAATCATTCGCCGGGTCCACTACGAGGCCACCCGCGCCGAGCTCGATCCCGAACTCGTGCTCGCGGTGATACAGGTGGAGAGCAATTTCGATCGTTTCGCCATCTCCCGGGCGGGGGCCCGCGGGCTGATGCAGATCATGCCCTTCTGGCTGGAGGAGATTGGCCGGCCGGGGGACAACCTGTTTCACATCGGCACGAACCTGCGGCTTGGCTGCACCATCTTGAGGTACTACCTGGATCTGGAGCGCGGCCATATGGCCCGGGCGCTGGCGCGATACAACGGCAGCGCCGGGGAATCCTGGTACCCGATGCGGGTCTTCGACGCGCTGCGCAAACGCTGGTATCGGCAGTAGACGCGGCCGGCCGGGCAGAGGGAACAGTGGCGTCCGAAGCGCGGGTTTCAGCTGCTTCGGGAGAAGTCTGCGCTCAGTCGTCACGCGGGGAGGGCGCGCTTTCGTTTCGAGCCTCACTCACCGCATGCTGCGTGCGGGTGAGCCGCGGAAGGCGTCAAAGCGTCTCGAAGCCGCGAAAGTCGCAGTCACCGCTCCACGGCTCACAGCTCACGTAGGTGACCCTGGCCGAGGGCGGGCCGTGCTCGAGCCATTGACAGAGCGCGTCCAGCTTCTCGTCCGCACCGCAGACAATCACTTCCACCCGACCGTCGCGCAGGTTCGCCGCCCTTCCCTTGAGCCCCAGGGCCAGCGCCTCGCGACGGGTCGAGCCGCGGAAATAGACGCCCTGAACGCGTCCCGAAACGAGGCAGCGACGACAGCTCACGTGAGATTGCGTCGGGTGGGGATCATGTCGCTGATGCAGGCTAACAAAGGCAAACGAGCTTCGTCAGCCGCCGGGATCGGATCGATCGCGCGGGCGCTCACGGTTTTGGAGAGCCGTGCGAGGTGGCATAGAATCCATCGGGCCGCTTACCCGGGCGCATCGGGCCGGAGTGGAAGAGCATGCGGGTGATCGTCTATCACAACCCCAGGTGCAGCAAGTCGCGGGCGACTTTAGCGCTGCTGGAAGAGAAGAAACTCGATCTCGAGGTCATCGACTACCTGAAACATCCGCCCTCGCCGGAACAGCTCGGCCGGATCCTGGCCCTGCTGGAAATCGGACCCCGGGATCTGATGCGAAAAAATGAAGCGTCTTACCGGGAGCTCGGCCTGGATGACGATTCCATCGGCCGGGACGCCCTCGTTGCGGCCATCTCCGCCCACCCGATTCTGATGCAGCGGCCGGTCGTGCTCGCCAACGGCAAAGCGGCCATCGGCCGTCCGCCGGAGCGGGTTCTCGAGATCCTGTAAGCGCTCATGTCCGAAATTCTGGTGCTGTATTACAGCCTTCACGGCAACGTGGCGAACATGGCGCGTCTGGTCGCCCGGGGCGTGGAAGAGATCGACGGCATGCAGGCCCGTGTGCGCACCGTGCCCAAAGTCTCTACGGTGTGCGAGGCGAGCGAAGGCGCCGTGCCAGCGGAGGGCCCGCCCTATGTCGAAGCCCGGGACCTGCAGGAATGCGCCGGGCTGGTGCTGGGCAGCCCGACGCGCTTCGGTAACATGGCGGCGCCGCTCAAGTACTTCCTTGACGGTACGGCCGACGCCTGGCTCTCTGGAACCCTCGCGGGAAAGCCAGCCGGCGTCTTCACCTCCACAGCGACCCTGCATGGCGGACAGGAGACCACCTTGATCTCCATGATGCTGCCGCTGCTGCACCACGGCATGGTGGTGCTGGGTCTGCCCTATACCGAGCCTGCGCTCAACCGCACCGAAACCGGCGGCACCCCTTACGGCGCGAGCCACGTGGCCGGCATGGACAGCAAGCGGCCTTTGAGCGAGGACGAAAAACACCTGTGCACGGTGCTCGGACGCCGGGTGGCAGCGTTGGCCGCGGCGCTTGCCTAGCGCCCGGGCCCGACACGGCCGGTATCTCAACGCCCGCGAACCCCCTCACCGAGAAGGACCTCGCGTACCAGCGGTACGGTGAGCCTTCTCTGCTCGCTCAGGGAAATCGCATCGAGTCGATCCAGCACCGCCATCAGCGAATGCATGTCCCGCGGGCCTCGGCTCATCAGATATCGGACCGCCTCCTCGGGAAACTCGAGACCCCTCGCCGTGGCGCGGGCGGCAAGGACGCGGCCACGCTCGGAATCGTTCAGCTCACGAGTTTGGAACACGGTGCCGGAGGAAAGGCGTGACTTGAGATCGTTCAAAGCCAGCGGGATAGCGAGCGGAGGGCGGTGGGCGGCCACCGCCATCGGTACGCCGCCGCATTCGGCCTGGTTGTAGAGATGAAACAACGCCTCCTCCCAGAGCGTGCGTCCGGCGATGGCGTCGACGTCGTCGATGCAGATCAGCCGTGCGCTGTCGAGGCCGGCGAGCATCGCGGGATGCAGCTCGGCGTGGGACGAAAGCGGCACGTAGGCGGTGGCACGCCCGCCGCCGGCGGCTTCCGCGCAGGCTGCCTCGAGCAGGTGGGTTTTGCCGCTGCCGGCGGCGCCCCACAGATAGACCAGCGGCCCGCTGGCGCCACCGGCCAGCCGCCGCAGCGCGGCTATCGCCGGCTGATTCCGCCCGGCGACGAAGTTGGCAAAATCGTGCCCTTCGCGCAGCGCGACGCCGAGAGTGAGCTGGCGACCGCGCGGCGTTCTCATCGCTCGGGGCTGGAGGGTTCGATTGCAGCCGCGCCGCGGGTCCGGCGATCAGAGGGCGGAAATCTGACTCAAGGCAGGAGCCGGAATCTCAGCTCCGGGTCGCCGGGAAGGCTTTCCTGCGCCAGAGTGCCGCCGAGAGAAACCACCTTCAGCAGCGCGTCCTGGCCGCCGCGGGTCTCGACGAAAAACCTCACTTCGTCGGCGCTCACGCGGGTCACGCTCACATCGGTGATTTGCTCCAGAGTGCTCAGGTAGTCCAGCGCCCGGGCGTAGTCGCCGACGCTGCGCACACCGCTGACGATGACGCCGAAACCGTAAGCCCCCGCGGTTCCGGTGGGACCGGCGAAGCGCAACGCCAGCCGATCGGCCACGGCGTTGACGGCGTCGGCCAGCAGCAGCTCGAGGATATCCCCCTGGTTCGACCACTCCTCCACCGTGTCGCCGGCAATCAGGCTGAAGCGGCCTTCCCAAAGCGTCGGCAGCAGGCGATAGACGCGCCCGGTAAAGATCACGTTGGACTGGTAGCGGCCGGATGCCTGCTGAATGCGATCGCGGAAGCCGCCCCATACGTCGCTGACCCGAAGCCGGCCCTGGTCTTCCAGATCCAGGAGCGGCATCACGACCGGCACGCCCCGCTGGCGGGCGGCGTCTCGAATCACAGCGGCGAGCTCCGGCGCCTCTTCTCCGCCCAGGATCCGGCGGGTACCCGACTGATCCACCGCCACCCAGACCATGACTGCCGGGCGCACGCGCCCCCAGACCCTGAGCCCCGCGTCCCGCACCAGGCCATCCACCACGCGGGCGTCGAAGCGCGCCCACAGCCGCCAGCGCTGCTCGGGGGCCTGGGATGCGGCCGCATCCGAAGCCGGGGCCTGACGATATCGAAACTGCTGCACGAAGCGACCGGGATTCTCCACCGCCCGCGCCACCGTGGGTTCGGAGCGGGTTCCCCGCAGACCGCTGACCTTGCCGATGACTCGAAGCAGCGCATCGCCCAGGCCGGCTTCCCTCGCGGCTTCGGATTTGTCCGCAACCGGCACTTCTGCTTCGTAGAGGTCGCGCACCTCCACCGCCGACAGCGACGCAATGCCGGCAAGCGCGTACAGCACCGTCGCAAGAAGCAGGCGAGTCAATCGTGGCGCGATGAGAAACGGCATGCAGCGGACGCTATGTAAGGCTCGAGATCAAGTCAAGGTTTGCAGCCCAAATAGGCTGGTCTTAACATCTCACCGGTGAAACGCCGTGGCCGAAACCCTCTCACCTACCGTGACGCCGGCGTGGACATCGACCGTGGCAATCGCCTGGTCGAGCGTATCAAACCGCTGGCTCAGTCCACCGCCAGCGCCAACGTCATCGCCGGCATCGGCGGCTTCGGCGCGCTGTTCAGCCTGCCCGTAGATCGGTACCGGGAGCCGGTGCTGGTTTCCGGCACCGATGGCGTAGGGACCAAGCTGTTGCTTGCCATTGCCACCGGAGCCCACGACACCATCGGCATCGACCTGGTGGCCATGTGCGCCAACGACGTGGTGGTTCAGGGCGCCGAGCCGCTCTTCTTTCTCGATTATTTCGCCACCGGAAAGCTCGACGACGACGTCGCCCACGCGGTCGTCTCCGGCATCGCCGAGGGGTGCCGCCAGGCGGGCGCCGCCCTCATCGGCGGCGAGACCGCGGAGATGCCGGGGATGTACGCCGAGGGA
>DATIPL010000302.1:0-3885 GCA_035471965.1 Gammaproteobacteria bacterium | reverse complement strand
GTCTTGAGCGAGTAGGCGTGAATCGGGGTGCGGGAATGCGGCGACGGCCGCAACCTCACCACGTGAGGATGTACATTTACCGGCCGGTCGAAGCGGTATTCGGTCTTATGGTTTAAGGCAACGCGAATGGCCATGTGGTTCGTATCGATGAATATTGCGCCGAAAATATGTGCCGACGGCGGGCGCAGCTCGCCGGGGCTGGCTGGTCACCTGGGATCCCTGTTCCGACGGGACGGGAGAGCTAATGGGCAACGATATCAATTGCGAACAGCTTCGGCCACAGCTTGCCGGTGACCAGGAGACGGCGGCTGGCGGGATCGTAGGCAATTCCGTTCAGCACGCCGGCGCCGGGCGCTCCTCTTTCGCGTAAACCGTCCAGCCGTATCCAGGCCACCACCCGTCCACTGGCTGGATCGATTTTGGCGATTCGATCCTCCTCCCAGACGTTGGCGTAGACGAATCCCTCGATGAACTCCAGCTCGTTGAGCCGCTCCACCGGCCCGTCCGTGTCGCGGACTTCCAGCTTGCCGATAATGCCGAAGGTATCCGGATCCAGGCGATAGAGCGTCGCGCTGCCGTCGCTCATGTGCAGCCATGCGCCGTCGTATGCAAGGCCCCAGCCTTCCGTGGGGTAGTGGAAACTCCCGATCAGCTCGAGACTTGCCGCGTCGTAAACGAATCCGGTGCGCTCGCGCCAGGTGAGCTGAACCAGGCGGTCGCCGACGACCGTGAGCCCCTCACCGAAATAGCGATCCGCGAGCGCGCGTTCAGCCACTACTTCTCCCGTCTCCAGCGCTACCTTGCGAATGGAAGAAGCGCCGTAGCGCCCGGTACTTTCGTAAAGAAAGCCGCGGTAATAGACGAGCCCCTGGGTGAACGCATTCGCGTCGTGGGCGTACTCGGAAACCACGCGGTAGCCGAGAAACGCCGGCGGACCGTCGGCCGCGGATCCGCCGGCGCAAGCGATTGACAGCAGCGCGAGGATCACCGACGCGACTTTGGACCTGATCGCCGAGCCGGGTCCGTTTGCCGCCAGCGACGCCCTCACCGGTGCGCCTGCCTCAGCACCTTGCCCAGACTGACCCTCTGTTCGACGCTGTATCCAAGCCGCTGGTAAAACGCCACCACGCCCTCGTTACCGGCGCGCACCTGCAGATTGACCTTGGGGCAACCCAGGCGAACGAGCGCCGACTCGAGCCGCGCCATCAGCCTGGCGCCGATGCCCCGGCGCCTCAGATCCGGCCTCACCGCGACCGCATAGACCCATCCGCGGTGACCGTCGTAGCCGCCCATGGCGGTTCCCGCCAGGGCGCGGCCTTCCATCGCGACGAGAAACAGCTCACGCTGAACGGCGCGTTTGCCGGCGATCACCAGCGATGGCTCGTTCCAGGGCGGATCGTCGGGAAAAATCTCGCGCCACAGCGCCGCCACCGCGTCCTCGTCGGCATCCTCGAAGGGGCGGATTTCGATGGCGCCGGAGTCACTCATCCGCGGATTTTGGGGATCATCCTGGCAAGCCCCACGCCAAGGCCGATAATCCGCTTGTTCTGGGATTCGTCCTTCAGCTGCCCGTCGTCGGCGAAGGCATCGCCGGCGGACGGTACCGCCACCTGCTCCGGCAGCACGATGCAGCCGATGTTTCCGAGAATGGCGCGCACGTGCACCAGTCCGCGCAGTCCCCCCAGACGTCCCGGCGAAGCGCTCATGAGCGTCACCACTTTGCCCTTGAAGCATTCCAGCGGCTTCTCGCCCTCGGCCTGACGTGACGCCCAGTCGATGGTGTTCTTCAGCACGCCGCTGATGGAGCTGTTGTACTCCGGGCACGAGATCAAAAAACCGTCGTGCTCCTTCATCAGCTCTTTGAACTTCAAGCCATACTCGGGAATGCCCGCCTCTTTTTCCAGGTCGCCGTCGTAAAGCGGCATCCGATAGTCGGCGAGATCCACCAGGCTGACTTCCGCGCCCGCGGTCTCGGCGGCTCCGGCGGCGAGGCGGATGAGCTTCTTGTTCCATGACTCGCGGCGGGTGCTGCCGGCGAAGGCGAGGATTGTGGCTTTTTCGGTCATTCATTCTCCTTGGGACAAACCAATCGGTTCGGAAACGCGGCGCAGACGCTAGCGCATTTGATCCAGCGCGCCCAAAAGACGATCGACATCCGCCTCGCTGTTGAATAAATGCAGAGAGACGCGCAGCTTTCCGCCGCGAATCGAGATGAAGATTTCCCTTTCTTCCAAATGGGATCGGGCGCGTTCCGGATCATCGATGGGGACCATGGTGATTCCCGAGCGCTGGTCCCGGGCGCGGGGGGAGTCGATATCGAAGCCGCGCTCGTCGAGGCCTGCGTGCAGCCTCTCGACCAGCGCATGAATACGCCCGGCGATGCGATCGATGCCCACCTCGGTAGTCACCTGAAGCGCACCTCCGAGGGCGAACACCCCGGGCACCGGAGGGTGACCGAGCTCCATCGCCCGGGCGTCAGTCGTGAACACCGGTGCCCGGGCCTCCAGGTCGTATGGCGACCCGGCGCTTCGCCAGCCGGCCAGCGGCGGCGCCTTCCAGTCGCGCATCTCCGGCGAAAGATAGAGCCCTGCCACGCCGTAACCGGCGCAGGCCCACTTGTAACCACTGAACACCAGCGCCGCGGGCTGGATCCTGCGGACGTCGAGGGGAAAGGCGCCGAAGCTCTGGGTGGCGTCACACACGAGCTTGACCCCGCGTTCCAGGCACAAGGCACCGATCGCTTCCACGTCGAGGCGCGCACCGCTTGCATACTGCACGTGGCTCAAGGCCAGCACGCGCGTATCTTTCGTCATCGCCGCCCGGACGGCTTCGAGGGTCAGGACACCGTCACCGGCATCGTCGACGAAACGCACGCGCCGGTTCCTGACGATCCACGGCATGGTGACCGAAGGAAACTCGCGCGCTCCGGTCAACACTTCGCCGGGCGGCATCAGCTCTGCGACGGCGTTGAGCGCCGCCGAGGCGTTGCCGACGAAGGCCAGATCCCGGGCCGAGGCGCCGAGAAAAGCGGCCGCCTGTGCGCGAATGCCTTCGACGCGTCGCTGCCAGTCCGGCCAGCCGAGATCGCCTTCGCCGTAAACCGCCCGGTAATAGCCTTGGGCAGCCTCGTAAGCGGCATCAGAGAGCGGCCCGCCGCCGGCCGTGTTCAGATAAGCGCAGCGAATCGCGGCGGGAAATCGTGAACGCACCGATTCCCAGTTCACGGCAGAATGCCGCTCCGCCGATGCCCTCATGGTTCCAGGTGCCCCAGATCGCGGCCGGGTGCGACGCAATCCCGAACCCGCTGCTTGAGCAGCTTGATGTCGGGAAAGCCGCCGTCGGCTTTTCTCGACCAGACGCGCTTGCCGTCCACCCTTATCTCGAATATGGCGTCACTGCCGGGCTTGAGGCTTACCGACCCAAGCTCCGACTCGAACGTGCTCAGCAGCTCCTGGGCGAACCAGGCGGCCCGCAGCATCCAGCGGCAGCCGGTGCAGTACTCGATCTCGACGTCGGGCTTGGTGTCCATCTCTGTATTCACTGACCGGACGCTGGATCGAGCCCGGATCGGAAGATTAAAGGCTTCTTGGGTAGAGATCTGTTGGCCGCGGTCGTCAGCAGGTGGAGTGGAACAATCCGCCGACCGGCAGCTCTGCGGCCAGCGCGTTGTAGCGCTCGACCGCGGCGCGGGTTTCTTCCACGTACACGGTGATGTTTTCGGCTTTGAGAAGCGCCAGCGTCTCGGGGCGCGTCTGAAGCGCGAGCAGCATGCCCCGGCTCAAAACGATCACTTCACTGCCCTCGTTCAGCAACTCCTGGACGTCTTCGGGCTGAATACCGGGGACGTGCCGGGTCCCGGTCTCGGTCCAGTCCCAGGGCCGGCCG
>DATIPL010000301.1:0-2929 GCA_035471965.1 Gammaproteobacteria bacterium | reverse complement strand
TGATGAAGGGCATCAACCTGCACCATCACAAGAAGGACCACCTTGCCCATCTGGCGCCGGCTACCACCGCAGGGATCGGCGCGCTGCTCGGACTTCCGTGCGAGGTGACCTACCAGGCCGTCAACCAGGCGGTGCACTTGAGCTTTTCCACCCGCCAGTCCCGTAAAGGCGAAATCAGCTCGTGGAAAGCGTTCGGTCCCGCCTTCTCGGGAAAGCTCGCGGTTGAGGCCATGGACAGGGCCATGCGCGGCGAAACCAGCCCCAGCCCCATCTACGAGGGTGAAGACTCGGTCATCGCCTGGATGCTGGCGGGCCCCGAGGCGGAATACGTGGTGCGTCTCCCCGGGCCGGGAGAAGCGCCCCGGTCCATTCTCGAAACCTACACCAAAGCGCATTCGGCCGAGTACCAGGCCCAGGCGATCATCGATCTCGCCCTCGAGGTCCGCCAGGGCATCGAGCTTTCGAAGGTCAAAGAGATCGTTGTGCACACCAGCCGGCACACCCATACGGTCATCGGCACGGGCGCCGATGATCCGCAGAAATTCGATCCCGATGCCTCACGGGAGACTTTGGACCACTCGATCATGTATATCCTGGCAGTGGCGCTGGAGGACGGTGTATGGCACCACGAGCGCAGCTACGCCCCGGAACGGACCCATCGTCCGGAAACCCTTGCGCTTTGGAAAAAAATAAGAACCGTCGTGGATCCGAAGTGGGAGCAGGATTATCACCAACCGGACCCGTCGATGCGCGCCTTCGGCGGTCGTCTGGAGATCGTCATGAACGAGGGCAAAGTGATCACGGCGGAAAAGACGGTCGCCGATGCGCATCCCAACGGCATTGCGCCTTGGACGTGGCCGGATTACCTGGACAAGTTCGATCGATTGACCGAGGCGATGATTACCGAGACGGAAAGAAATCGATTCATTGACTTGATCCAGCGCCTGGATTCGGCGGACAAGCGTGCTCTTTCAGGGCTCAATCCGGAGACGAAGGAGGGGGTTTTGGAGACGGCAAGTCGGACAGGGATATTCGATTTCGGGAAGTGAGTCGAGGGAAGCGGATGACTCACGGCTTGTAGACGGTATATGGGGGCGGGCAGCTTAACCGCCGTCTTCTCCCAGATGCCAGCTACCACCTACCACTTACCGACAAACGACATACGCATCTTTCTCAATCCTCCTCCACGCCCCAGATTTTCAGCCCCTCGTGGTCTGCCGCGTTGGGGCGGATCACCTTTAAACTTTCCTCGATGCCTTCATCGCCGAACTCGCGCTCAATGGCGAGAAGGGTGTGCAGGTTGTGTTCACAGATGGTTGCCGCATAGTCCGCTTCGTCGCCGGCAACGGGCAGCGCGGCAGCGATGTGGGGCGCGCCATAATCGGAAATCAAATGCGCGGCCAGGCGATCCACCACGCCCTGGAACTCGTCCTCGGAGATCTCGGCGATTTCCACCAGAGTGCTCCAGCCGAACGAGCGGGTGCCGAGGAAGCCATGCCGGAATGCCTGCAGCGTCTTCCCACTCATCTTTTCGGGGTCCATCTCCAGAAAAGCGAAAGAACCCGGTACCGCCCACTCTCCGGGCTCGGCCGCGCGCTCGTAAACCTGGGCGTCGGAATCATCAAGTCGGATGGTGCGAAGAAACTTCATCGGAAAGGTCGAAGATTCGGTCTATCAGCAGGCAGGCTTCAGCTGAAAGCCTCGTAACGCCGGTCGATTTCCTCCTCGGAGACGATCTCGGTCTCTTCAGCCGCCGCCCGGATCCATTCCCCAACCGCGGCGTCCTGGAGCACGGTATTGACGTACCCGTTCTCAGCTCCGGAAAGGCTCACGTCATAGCCGTGAAATCTGAGCGCCACCGGAGCGAACATGGCGTCGGCGATGGAGAACTCGCCAAACAGCCAGGGCCCGGAGTCGCCGTAGGTGAGTCGACACATTCGCCAGATTTCGAGCACCCGTGCGATGTCGATGGCGGCGTTGTCCGGAATGGGATAACCGGGAAATCGCCGGCGGCAGTTCATCGGCAGGCTCTGCCTCAAGTGCGGGAATCCCGAATGCATCTCAGCGCTGACCGACCTCGCTACCGCTTTCGCTTCCGCATCCTGCGGCCAGCCGCGTCCGGCCATCAGGCGCTCATTCACGTATTCGCAAATGGCCATTGAGTCCCAGATGCTCAGGCCGCCATCTTTTAGCACCGGAACTTTTCCCGAAGGAGAATGCCGGTGGATCTCGCGCTTCCACTGATCACTGTGGAACGGAATTCTGAACTCGTTGAAATCAAGACCTGCGTGCTTGAGCAACAGCCATGGGCGCAGCGACCACGAGGAATAGGTCTTGTTTCCGATTACCAGGGTCAACTCTGAGCCCATTTGCCGAATGCCTCCTCAGCCGTCCGGTGGACGTTCAGTGCCGCATGCCCAGCACGCCGTGAACTGACCCTCGAGCGGTTCCCCGCAGCAGCGACAGCGCCAGTCCTCCGGGGAATCCTTACCCATGGCGAGCACGGACTCCACCAGCGCCCGGGCCTTCTGCTGCTGAAAATCGTCCACCACCCAGAGCTCCGGCCAGCACTCGATCGGGGGAAGCTCGCCGGCGCCGCCCAGCAGGAATTCGTTACGGATAATGCAGGCAATGTGGTTCGCCTCCAGGACCCGCTTCAGGTGCCCCACAATCAGCGGATTGTCCGAGCTGTAGACCCTTTTCATACGCGCTCGCGCGCTCGCGTGTGTGTCGTTGCTGCTTGCGTCCGAAACCGGCTGTCCGATACGCGGGGCGTCTTGACCCTGCCTGATCATAGACCGGGTCTCGGGAATGGCGAAGCCCGTGGCATTACCGTGCCCGGCGGCGGATTTTTTCTTCACCCTCCAGGATCGGTACGGGCTCCGCCGTGCCAGGCGCCGACGCGGCATCAGCGGCCAGCCGGCCGCCG
>DATIPL010000300.1:0-2548 GCA_035471965.1 Gammaproteobacteria bacterium | reverse complement strand
GGGCTGGACCACCAGACCCTGGCGCTGGAAGGGGAAAAGCTGAAACCCCAGAGCCAGCACCGCGATGACCAGCAGGCTCGAGGTCTCCAGCGGCAGCCGCTCGCGGCTGAAGAGATACAGCGCAATCACCGTAAGCAAGAGGACCGCTACCGCATGGGGCTCTGGCGAGGCCGGGAATTGCATGATCCTTTAAGGGGTTTCGCGACTCGGGTGGGCGGCGCATTGTTTTAATGGAGTAGCGCCGGGGACGCAATAGTGCCACGGGATTACGGCTGCGTCATGCGGGCCTGCGACAGACTGCTAAACTCAAAATCTTAGGGCGCGCCGCAGCTATCGCGGCGCGACGATAAAAATCCCCGGGGGAGCATTCATGGCCCAGATCCTGCTTTTCGTCGTTCTCATCATCGCCGGTTTCGTTTTTCGCGAGATGGGCAAATCCCAGAAGACGCCCTGGGCAGGATGGCTCACCTGGCCGTCCTGGATCCTGAGCGTCATCGTCATCGCGTCCATCTCCTTCGTCACCATCGATCAGAATTCCATCGGGCACCTGAAACGCGTCTATCTCGGAAAAAACATGAAACCGGGTCAGATCATAGCGTTTGAAGGTGAGAAAGGACCGCAGGCGCGGATCCTCGGCCCGGGATTCCACTTCATTCCGCTGGTGAGATTTCTCTACAGGGTGGAGGAAGTCCCGGTTGTGGAGATCCCCCAGGGCAGCTACGGCGTGCTCAAGGCTCAGGACGGCGAACCGTTGGCGGCGGGTCAGTTCATCGCCCGCGGCTGGGCCGACGCCGAGTTCAACAACATGCTCGACGCGAAATACTTTCTTACCCACGGCGGGCAGAAAGGGCCACAGCTTACGGTGCTGCGTCCCGGCACCTACCGTTTCAACCGCTATCTGTTCGACGTCAAACGCTTTCCCGCCCTGAGCGTGGAGGCGGGGCAGGTGGCGGTGATCAAGTCCAACGTGGAGGAGCGGGATGATTGTCCCAGACCGGATGCGTTCGCCGACGAAGGCGAAATTTCGCAAAGCGGCGAGGCGTTGACCGTTCCTCTGGTTCCGAAGGGCTGTATCGGCGTCTGGGACGAGCCCGTCCTTCCCGGGCGTTACTACCTCAATCGCGAGGCCTACACGCCGACCATCATTCCCACACGGGCACAGACCTGGGTCTATGCCGGCGGTTATCAGAAGCGGCGCATCGATCTCACCTTGGGCGACGACGGCAAGATTCAGCAGGAAGCCAAAATCGAGACCTTCGCCAAGCCGGAGGATGCCGCCGACCAGGCCATTGTCGTCACCGTCGAAGGCTGGCGCGTGCCGCTGGACGTGCGCGTGGTGATTCAGGTGGATCCGGCGCAGGCGCCACGGGTGGTGGCCGCCGTTGGCGGACTGGAGGAGGTGGAGGATCGCATTGTCACGCCGGCGCTGCGCAGCATCGTGCGCAACGTCGGCGGTGCGCCGGGACGACGGGCGCTGGATCTCATCAACGAGCGCGACGCGCTGGAGTCACTGGTGGAAGAAGCGATCTTTCCCGAGGGCATCAAAGCCGGTGTCACCATCAAGGAAGTGCGCTTCGGCGATCCCGCCATTCCGCCGGAGCTTCTGGTGGCGCGCCAGCGCCAGCAGCTCGCGGATCAGCTGGAATCCACCTACGCCCGTGAGCGGGTAGCGCAGGAGCGCCGCGTGGATGTGGAGAAAAGCCGCGCCACCGCCGACCAGCAGAGCGAGCTGGTGCGCGCGCAGATCGCGGTGCAGGTGGCGGAGCTGGAGAAAGAGCAGCTCAGGCTGAAAGGCGAAGGCGAGAAGCTCCGCCTGATCGAGATCGCCAAAGGTCAGAGGGAGCAGACCAACGTCCTCGGCGAGGGACGCGTGTATCAGCTGGCGTTGCTGGACAAGGTACTGCAGGCGGCGGTGGCGAACCCGAACATCGTCAAGATCCCCAATGTGCTGGTTCAGGGCCAGGGCGGCGGCTTCGAAGGCCCCGCGGCGATATTAGGCGCCAGCAACCTGATGCAGTCCATCGGCGAGGGCCGGCGGAACGAACCGGAGCCGAAATGAGAAACTCCACGGCCCTACCTGACTCATTATTCATAATGCCAGTGCCAGCCCAACTCGCCACGCGTGCTTAGGCAATTCTTGAAGGGATTGATGTTTGGCGCCGGATTCACTCTGGCGTTCGTTTTTATCTATACGATTTGGTTTCTTGGATTGCCAGAAATTCTTTCCGATCGGTATAGACTCGAATCCGATGCGCCTGGACCCGATGAGACGGAAATAGCCTCGCCTCCTAAACTCAGCGATACGCGGAGGTTTCTGGGGTCCTCCGGAGCTTACGCTGAGAGCTTTCTAGATAATAAGACTGGCGCCCTGTCATCCGGAGATGGAAAAATTATCGGCTCCATAACCGTGCACAAGAAGCCAGTACAAGGCGTGCGGATTCGTCTTGCACTCAATGGAAGCGTATTGAGCCAGTGGGCGACTTCAGGGGCGGACGGGCGTTACGTCATTCCGGTGCCGTACGGCGAGTACCGTATTGATGGATACGAG
>DATIPL010000299.1:0-5853 GCA_035471965.1 Gammaproteobacteria bacterium | reverse complement strand
AAACTTCCTCTATCGGAACGTCAGTATAGGCCGAGAGTAGTGAGATGGGAGGTTACAGGGAGATTACGCATAAGAGAATGGGGATCAGGGACGAATTTCCGGAATTCCCCCCGGATAATCCGCCCCCGATCGCCGTCGTCGGGGGTCTTGTCAGAGCGTTTCGAGACGCTGTCGCAGGCGGGGGGACCAGTCCGTATCGGCCGTCGCCTCGACGGCCCACTGCAGCACAGTGCGGTGCGACGGCTGGTCCACGCGCTGGAGGGTGAACTCCCGGCTCAGCAGCCCCGGCTTGTGGGCGTAGCGGTACGCGCCCAGGAACTTCACCTCGCCGGGAGCGACCTTCACTTCGATTCGATGCTGCCCCAGGCTGTAGGAAGTCTGGCCGACGCCGAATCCGTGGATCCAGTATTCGCCCGGCTCGACGTTGTCGAAAACGATCAGGCCGTTGCTGAAGGTGTGGGCGGGCACGTTGCCTTTCACCCAGGGCGCCATCACCTTGGTTTTCTTGTTGTAGAGCGTGATATTCGGCACCCCCAGATCGCCCGTGAAATAACCGTAGACGAGACCCGCCTGATCGTTGTGGGCGTCCCGAATCGGCGTCATCGGTCCGACACAGGCCGTCAGGATCAGGGACAGGACGGCAATTACAAACATCTTTTTCATACTTCATCACTCCGTTGCGATCACTCAGGTTGGGTCGAGCCTCACCAGCAGCTCCCAACTGCCCGCACCGCAGTCTGAAGTATAGGAAAAGTCAATGGGATCGCATCCGAACCGGCGCGTCGCCGGGACGATGACCGAGGCTCCGTCGTTCCGGGGTCCGGCGGACGTCGAATGTGAACCCTCTAGCGCCCGGGCGCCTCATACCGGAGCCACGCCTCCACCGCATGATTCATGTCGACGATCCAGGGACGATACGACGGATCGGCTTCGTTGTTCCGGTTCAGACGCCGCTTCAGCACGGACTCATGAATGACCGGCTTGCCCCTCGCCCCCGGGTCCCAGCGCCGCCGATCCTTCCTGTAAAGCTTCGTCAGCCACGTGCCCCGGGAGTCGTGCATGATGCCGTCCGCATCCTCGTTTACCTTCACGCGATGACGCGGATAGATCCGGAGACCGTGGCCGACGGCCTGCTGCATCATCCACACCAGTGGAATATCCGACAGCGTCTGCTCCAGGTAGCCTCCGCCGACATCCGTATGCATTCCGCAAAACCAGACCTGTTTGATTTTCTGGTAGTCCAGCGCTTTCGAATCCCAGATCACCGGGTGAAAGGTCTTTCGCTGGTCGTCTATGGCCAGCGCGTGACAGGCGTTTTCGACGCTCTCGCTCAGCCTGAAGTTGTGGAACTTGTGCTTGAAAAACGGAATGGCGTCCAGAGCCACGCTCAGGAACTTAATCGGTATGCCCAGGGCCGCCACCGTGTCGAAACAGCCGATGAACTTAATCCTGGTCCACATGGTGTGATGACGGTCGACGAACGCGTCGGCCTTTTGCTTTCGCTTGTCGTCGTCGCCGTACTTGTAGATCCGGTACGCCTGGTCGATCAGCTCCGGACGGGACTTGGGGAGAATCCCGAAGTAGTGAATGAGGCTGGATAGGCTGCGGACGGTCGCCGCGCCTCGGGAAAATCCGAACAGGAATATCTGATCGCCGGCCTCGAAGTTATCGAATATGAAGCGGTAGCACTCCTTGATGTTCTGCGAAATCCCCGCCCCGGATACCTGACCGGTGATCTTCCGGAAACCGGTACCGAGGCCGCGATCGTAAAACGCGATCTGCCCGGAGGTGCGGTCTTCGATCATGTTGAAGAGCTTGTAGATGTTCGTGTTGTGCCGTCTGCCCCCCTCCTGGCCGGTGCCGTCCGAGAACACGATGATGTTTTTAGGCATATGGAATCGCCTCGCTCGAGAACCCCGCCGGCCAAATCCCCGGCCCGGAGAGCGCCCGCTCTTCTCCCTTTTCCCGGCACGGCAACGGGCCGATCACTCGACCGTTCTTGTCGTATGCCTCAGTCTTCCGGCGGCGGGCGGCCCTGGAAGCAGGCCCGCGCGCCGGGATGGGTCGGCACGATCGATACCGCGGAGCTGTTTTCCGGATCCAGCGACGAGATGTCGTCACCCAGCTCATCACGATTCTCGATCAAGGTTTTTGCCAACAGGTACGCGTGCAGAGACGAAAAGTCGTCGCGACAGATCAAAAGATAGCCGCCCAGCGCGGCGATGGCCCGAAGCGGCACCGGACCGTAATCGTCAAACGGGGCGCGGCCCGCGAGCAGCATGGCGGCGTCGTGTCGCGACAACACCGCCACGTCCAACTGCCTGGTGCTGATGAGGCTGGCAACGCGCTTCGTATTCGGCGCCCGGCTCACCCGGGCTCTGCTCTCGGGCAGATGCTCCGCCAGCACTTTCGCCACGCGCTCGCCCAGGGGAAAGGTCAACGCATCACTGCGGCTGGTCAGTATGAGCAGGTTGCGTTTTCGGTAGACGTTCCACTGCCCGTAGGGCGCATGGCCCGTGGCGGCGAAGGCCGCCGCGAGGGCAAACACCGAACGCAGCAGTGCTCGTCGGCCCAGTCCGGGGGGCAGCGCCGCTTTTCCTGTCTCGTAATCTGTCGGCACCGGTTTAAGCGGCGTTTGACGCCTATTCCGCAGCGCGCCTCATTCGGTGAATATGGTCAGAGGCAGTATGGCCGAGACGATATAGTTGGGCACGTCCACGAGCTGCCCGATGCGCAGATCCACCGCCACGCTGGAAACCACGTAGGCCTGCTCCCGTGTCAGGCCCTTGTTCTCCACCATCCAGTCGATCATCTCGATGAGGGCGTTGCGCGCCGCAAGCGCCAGGTCTTCCGACAAGTTGGTCAACGGACCGATTTTCTCGCCGTCGATATAGGTGATGAACGGCGGAATTTCGCCTGCTTCTTTCAGCGGAACGCCGGTGGTGGCATAGAACTCCGAGGGCGCCAGGCGTTTAAGCTGATCGCCGCCTTCGAAGTGCGGCACCTTCACCTGCGCGCCGAGGCCCTTGCGGATCTGTGTCTCAACGGTGACCACGGCGCCCATCTCGATGGCGGTACCGGAGACCTCGCCGTCGCCCTGGGCGTAGTGGACGTCACCGATGAACAGCCCGCAGCCGTCGACGAAGCACGGCAAGAGCAGCGTCGTTCCCACCTGCATCTGCTTCACGTCCATGTTGCCGCCGTTCTCCCGCGGCGGAATGGTGCGCAGGCATTTGTCCTTGTGGCTGCCCCCGGGGCCGCAAACGGCCGCCGGCTGCGCGCCCAGCGGCTGGGGCGTCAGCACGATGCCGCCGGCCTCGGCGAGCCTGGCCTCGCGCTCGAGGATCATGTCGAGCTCCGCCTCACCCGGGAGCACGCCCACCGATCCCATGAAGCCGCGAAACGGAATGGCGACGCCGGGGATCTGTTCGGAGGTCGCCTCCAGACGGGTGAGCCGCCAGTTGGCGATATAGGGCTCGGTGAACTTGTCGCGCAGGAAACCGAAGCCCGGCACGATGACGGTGTAGCCGTAATCGTCCGGCGCGATATCCACCAGGGTGACGGCAAGCACGTCGCCGCGCTTCGCGCCCTCGATGTGTACCGGGCCCGTCATCGGGTGCACGAGGTTCAGATCGGCGGCGGTGACGTCAGCCGGAATCGACTCGAAATCGAAGTCGCTGTCCAGCGCGTCGCGGGTCTCGTAGACGATATGCTCGCCGGGCTTCGCCCGGGCCACCATGGGAATGGCGGGGTGCAGGCGGTTGAAGCAGTTGTTGTCGTCCTGGCAGTGGGCGCCCTGCTTCTTCACCACCACCGGCGCGGGTCCTTTGACGTCGGTGGTGTCGCCCCGGGCCGAAGCGGCTCCGAAGGCAAGCGCGAGCAAAACGAAAAGCGTAAGCAGTTGTTGTAAGTTCATTTTCGGCTCCTCCCCGGGACAGAGGTCGAAGGGCCGATCTATCGCGGTGCACAAAACGGCCACGCGCATCCCGCGACCGATCCGCCTTCCCCCCGGTCGGGCGAGCATATCCGCGATCACGACCGCCGGCAACTCGACGGATACGGATCGGGGCGTCCGTATTTTATTTTCGTAGATAACGTTTCGGAAACTTATCTCGAAATGTATTTGACTGCGGCGAGAACGGACGCCGATAAATAAGTGCATCTGCTTTTTTCAATCGGACTCTCAGGCGATTCTTTCGAAGTGGCAATACAAATACATCTGCTCCACACCGCCGGGAGTGATGTGCAGCTCATGGCGTTGCCGCTTCAGCTCGAACCGTGAGCCGAGAACTTTGCCCAGATCGTCGGCGCTGTATCGTTCCACGGGCAGGCCGCTGCAGCGCGGGGGCGCTTCCGGAGAGAACGTGGCGATAAGGAGATGACTGCCGGGCTTCGTGGCCTCTGACAGCTTGCTCAGATACTGCCGCCGATCTTCCGGGGCCGTCAAGAAATGAAACACCGCCCGGTCGTGCCACAGATCGTAATAAGCGGCCGGCAGGTCAACATCGGTTATGTCTCCCTCGAGCCAGGTGACCGCTTTCGCCTTCTCTCCCAAGCGTTTCTTCGCCACGGCCAGGGCCGCCCCGGACAGATCGAGGACCGTTATCGAGCGATAGCCCTCCGCCAGCAAGTCGTCGACCAGCGTGGAAGCGCCACCGCCGACATCAATGATGGGTGCCCCCCTGGATAAAGAGCACTCCTTTATCCACTGCAAGGAGATTTGCAGATGAGGCGTATACCACCCGACCTTATCCGGTGGATTGCTCGAGTAGACTCGCTCCCAGTGCGCTTGTCGGGTCATTTGAACTTAGAGAATAAGTGCGTCGCCGTTAGAGGAAAGCCGGTAGTTTGGCGGTCGGGGTCACGCAATAGTCAGGTCTCTTCATTTCCACACATTCGGCGGATTACGCTTCGCTAATCCGCCCTACGCGTATTGACCGCCCCCGCCGGCCTCGGATCCGTTTCGCCTGCTTTGATTCCCATTCCTCCCGATCTTCGAAACGACCCTCGTACTGGACTTCGTCGGTCTCGATAATGGCCCGACACCCAATTTCGCAGATGGTGAAACGGCTACCGTACTTTGGCGGCGAGACGTTTAGCTCCGCAACCAACTCGACTCGCCTGATCTTGTCCGTCTTGATCTTGTGCTTGCCGAAGCTGTCACTGATCCATTTCTGCAGTACTCGAGTGATGGGCACTTGCTCCACCGGTACGCCGTTGTGAGCACAGCCTCCAGTGAGGACGTCAATCGCGAGGGTGCCCGAGCCCATTACTTCAAGGTAGTACCAAGTGGACATCAGCTCCCAGCCACAGAAAATCTGGCAGAGAGTGCTTGGAAAGCCGCGAAGGAGTTTTCGTCGCATGCCTGCTTCGGGTCCAGCTAACGCCTTGTTGAGCCGCGCGGCGCACGATTGCTGAATTCTGCGCCGCTGTCACACCGCGTCGGCTCGAACAAGAGGTTAGGTTTCGATAATTCGTTGCCGCCCGTTTTTGTCTACGAGCTTAGTTGCAAACACCTTTCCATTGCTGACAAGCGCTCCTTCAAGCAAGAAATCGTGGTCGTAGTTGAGCGTCTTTGCCTTTCTGTCGAAGCCAACTCGCATATGAATCTTCAGTTTTGCGCTTTCTATACTATCCGGTGGAATTCTGTTCGTTTCCAGATCCTGAAACAACCAGCTTCGAATAGCGCCAGCGATAGAAAGTGCTGGGATGTCCTTGGAATTAAACTTGCAGTTCTCAGTTAATACATCAATCTCAAGAATGCCATCACCAAGTTCAGCTAGCTTCTCCCAGTCCGGGTAAAGCTGCCAGCCGCAGAACATGTGGCACAGAATGTAGGATTGATGCTTGAGG
>DATIPL010000298.1:0-4310 GCA_035471965.1 Gammaproteobacteria bacterium | reverse complement strand
TCGACGTCGACAGAACGCACCCCTACCGCGCCAAAGAGGCCATCCTCGAAATTGCCAGGCGTCTTCCCGAGGGCGTCACTTTCAATTCCTTCGACCTGCTATCCGTACGCAAAGCGCACGCTATCGACGGGCGCGAAGAATTTACCCACGAGCCAAAGTTCGGATCGCGTCAGTACAGCCGGGGATTCGTAGACTGGGTGGTGCGGGAGTACAACAAGGACAATGGCTTCTTCAGACGCGCGCGGAAGAGATACCGAGAGATTACGGGCTGAGAGGTTAATTCGACGGGGCCGCATCAAAAACCAAGCCAGCGTTTCCTGGCATCGAAAAACATCCGGCAAAAAAAGCGGGGCCCGAACGGCCCCGCTCTGTTCTCAAGCAGCGTGTTGCCTAAAGGATCACGGATTGGCGAATATCCACAGCCCCGTATTTCGGTCGCTGCCAAGGATATAGGTGTTGCCGTCGGGATGGTCGTGAAGATAAACACCCCAGAAATTCGAGCCGTTTGCGGTGTCCACGAAGTGCGCCATCTCGGTAAGCATGTCGCCACTGAAGTCCACGACTCGCATGCCCTCCGCGTACCAGGAGATGTAGGCGGTGGTGCCTTGATCCACCACGACATTATGCATCGTGCGATCGCCAGGGATGGGCGGATTGGCGAACACGCCTTCGGTGGCGAACTGATCCACCTCGACGATATTCGTGGGATCCGTCACGTCCATCAGCCGCAGATAGCCATAGCCGTCGAAAATGCCGGCTGCCGCGAGCATGCCGCCCTCGTTGGCCTTCATGATCTCACCGGTGGAGAAACCGACGAAATAGCCCGGGATGGTGATGACGTCGTTGGTGCCTGCCGACATGGTAATCAAACCATCTCCGCGCGCGGCGTCATTGGCCACGATGAAGCCCGCGTAGCCGAGCGCCTGGGCGGCAGCGGCCTTCTCCGAGAAGAAGCAAGTGCCTCTCTGGATCAGCGCGATCTCCCCCGAAACCGCGGGGCGATCGAACTCGGCTTGCGTGCAGCCCTCGCCGCCGGTCCAGTGCACCGGACCTCCGAAGGTTCCAAAGGGCAGAGAGTAGGTCGGCGGAGTAAACCCGCCTTCCAACACCGGGTAATCCACTCCATCGAATGTGAATGTGACCAGGGCACCCGCTGCGAAGTCTTCGTCGCCGAACAGCACCCGGGCGCCGTCGGCGCTCGGCACCGCCACGTGACCGTCACCCGCGGGGAACTCACCCGACAGCGGGTCGGGAACGGCGTATCCGCTGTCACCCAGAAACACCGGATTGGCCGGATCGGTGATGTCGAGCAGCACCAGGCCCGCGTCCCAATAGGCCAGGTAGGCGATCATCCGGCCGCCGTTCTCCTGCACCCACACGTCGTGCAGGAACACGGCCGCGGTGTCGCCGAATTCGGCCGCGATATCCGCCGGCCAGTCGAGCTGACCCGTGACTGCGATCTCCTTCGGGCTCTGCGGCTTGCTGATGTCGATGATGTGGACGTCCTGGATATTGACGTCGTCCACCACCACCATGTAGGCATTCGCGCCCTGCTGATAGGGAAAGGTGTTGTGGGTCGGGAAGCCAAGAAAGTTCTGCTTCAACGCGCGCGGCCTGGTCGGGTCGGTGACGTCCCAGATGGACACGCCGCCCTGTCCGGGTATAGACGCGACTCCTCTGGCATTCAGGCGCGGGTTGAAAGGAGATCCGCACGACTCGTTGGTAGCGACCAGGATGTCACCGCTGAATTCAACCGTTTCGATACGGGCTACTTTAACGTCGTTGTTGCGCGTGCCGGGCTTGGCGGGAATGAACGCGACCTTTGTGGGATTCGCGGGATCGGAAATATCGACGATGTGGACGCCGGTGAAATCCAGAGAGCAGATGATGTCGTCGAAAGTGCCGAGATAGGCGTAATTGCCATGGGCCCAGACGTCGGTCACGTTTTCACCGCCCGGGATGCCCATACCCTGGGCACTCAGATGGCCAACGACGCTCAGCTCGGGGGACGAACTGCCGCCGTGACCTGCCATGACCGATTTTGGCGTCAGCACCGTGGCGAGAGACATTATCACTAGGGCCAGTCCGCCGAGGAGTGGCCCATAGCGCGATAACTTAGTCATGATCGAGTCTCCTAAATAGTATGTTGATACTTGAAAGAACTCCGGAATTCCGTCGCTCGCGTTACCGGAATTCGAACCCATCCCGCTGCGCGGCATCCAAACCGGCCGCGCGGATTGAAACGAGTCAACGGGGTCGCGTTCGAAGAATCGCCATGTTTTCAGGCATCTTGAAATCGAACGATTTTCTATTTGATCTCTTAAGGTGCGGCGGCTCATATCGGCGCATCCGGAGCAGTTCTAGAGTCCATCTATGGGGGCGGCAGGTCAACCTTGATTTTGTAACTGGAATGTAATTGGCCAACCAATTCGGGAACCAAACTGTGCTTTAGAATGAAGGGCTTAAGAAGTATTCTTTTCTGGTCATCTCGATTAGCTACACTTCGCCGACGGTAAGTATTGACTTCTCCCGTTTGCAGCTTGCACGGGTTCGCCGCCAGAATCGAAAAGTGGAGGGCGAAGGCTATCGCGCCGGCTGCTCCCACACCGCGCTCACGAACTCGATGCGCTCGCCTGTCTTTCGGCAGCGGAATTCCCTTTTCCCGAACTTGATCCTGCCGGTCAAGGCGATGCCCACGGGCACCTCGGTGCGCACGGTGATTTCATCGCCCTCCACTTGCACGTCGAAACTGTTGGACCAGGATCCGGAGAGCTTCACCCGGTTATCGGGGCTCGCATTGATGCAGCCCGAGGCAAGCCGCGCCGTCTCCTGCTGCTGCTCGGAGCAGGCAATCGGAAGGGCGAACAGTAGCATCAACGCGTAGCGGTGCATGAAGCGGTACGAGCTAGTAACACGTGGCATGTAACCTGAACCTATCTCAAAATTGCTGCGCTTGCCGATACGGCGTTAAAAACAGGCTCGAAATGCTCATTTACTGGCGTGTAAACTCCGCTTTCTCGCCTGTTTTTGCCTTGTCTCGCCTGCGCTCGCTAATTTTGAGATAGGTTCATGTTACTCATGGCGCGTACGCATCGTGCTCAATGCGCCCCCGGCGTGGCCCCCGCGCCCTTCTCGTCCAGAAGCCAGCCGCTGTGGAAACGCTCCAGGTTGAAAGCCGCGTTGAGCTCATGGGGCTCGCCTTTCGCCAGCGTCCAGGCGAAAACCCAGCCGGAGCCGGGCGTCGCCTTGAAGCCCCCGTAGCACCAGCCGCCGTCCATGTAGAGCCCGTCCACCGGCAGCCGGCCGATGATGGGGCTGCCGTCCATGGTCATGTCCATGACCCCGCCCCAGGTACGCATGAGGCGGGTGCGGCTGAGGAAGGGAAAGAGGCTGACCGCAGCCTGTATGACGTGCTCGATCAGCGGCAGGTTGCCGCGCTGGGCGTATGAGTTGTAAGAATCCAGGTCGCCGCCCATGAGAATCTCGCCCTTGTCCGTCTGACTGATATATAGATGGGCGGCGCCGGAAGTCACGACGGTATGAAGCACGGGCTTCAGCGGCTCGGTGACCATGGCTTGGAGCACGTGGGACTCGATGGGCAGGGTCACGCCCGCCATGGCAGCGAGCCGGCTGCTGTTGCCGGCGACGGCAAGGCCAATTTTCTTTGCGCCGATGTAGCCGCGAGTGGTTTCCACTCCGACGACGCGACTCCCCTGCCTGCGGATGCCGGTGACCTCGCAATTCTGAATGATATCCACCCCTCTTGCGTCCGCAGCGCGGGCGAATCCCCAGGCGACGGCGTCGTGACGCGCAACGCCGCCCCGCGACTGCAGCAGGCCGCCCGTTATCGGAAACCGCGCTTTTCTCGAGCAATCCAGAAGGGGCACCCGGCGCTGAATTTCCTCCCGCGACAGAATCTCGGCGTCTATGCCGTTCAGGCGCATCGCGTTTCCCCGCCGCGCGTAGGCGTCCAGCTGGGGATCCGAATGGGCGAGATTGATTACGCCACGCTGGCTGAACATGACGTTGAAATTCAGATCCTGGGAAAGCCCCTCCCAGAGCTTGAGTGAGAATTCGTAAAAATGCGCGTTGGCTTCCAGCAAATAGTTGGAGCGCACGATGGTGGTGTTCCGCCCGGTGTTACCCCCGCCGAGCCAGCCCTTCTCAAGCACCGCGACGTTATTGATGCCATGCTCTTCGGCGAGGTAGTAGGCGGTCGCCAGGCCGTGCCCCCCCGCGCCCACGATGACGATATCGTACTCCGCCTTCGGGTCCGGACTGCGCCAGGCTTCCGGCCACCTCTCATGGTG
>DATIPL010000297.1:0-5471 GCA_035471965.1 Gammaproteobacteria bacterium | reverse complement strand
CGCGACTTCACTCGGGCTCAACATCGCCGGCGCAGTGACAAAGCCCATCGATCTGGAAGAGTTCGAGCGCCATCTGCAGCGCCACTATTTTGTGAACGTTTCCAGGGAGGCATGGGGCCGAAACGTGACCGAGGCGGACCTGGCAAGAGCCATAGGCAACGGCGAGTTGCTCGTCCACTATCAGCCCATCATTTCCCTGCATGACGGCCGCGTCACCGGCCTGGAGGCGCTTGCCCGCTGGGACCATCCCGCCTACGGATTGATCGGCCCGCGCGAATTCATTCCGCTGGCCGAAGACACGGGGCTGATTACCACCCTCACGTATCGCATCATGGAACAAGCTGCGGCGGAAATGGTGTCGCTGCGAGCCGGAAACCGGCTCCTTCCCGTTGCCGTCAATCTTTCCGCCCGCATGTTGGACGACCTGGAGCTGCCCGATCGAATCGACTCGATACTTTCCGCCAGCGGTTTTGCTCACGATCGACTGACTCTGGAGATCACGGAGTCGGCCGCCATGGATAACCCCAGCCGGTCCATGGAGATCCTGGTTCGCCTTTGCCTCAAAGACATCAGGCTTTCAATCGACGATTTCGGATCAGGGCATTCCTCCTTAATCCATCTTTACCGGTTGCCGTACAGCGAGATCAAGATCGATCACTCCTTTGTTCGTGAGGTATTGTCCAGGGAAGAAGCCGTGGTCATCGTGCGCTCGATCGTCAACCTGGCGGGTAACCTGGGCCTGCGGGCGGTGGCCGAAGGCGTCGAAGACGAAGAGACCCTGCGTCACCTGCTTACGCTGGGTTGCGAACTGGCCCAGGGCTTTCTGTTTTGCGAGCCTTTGAACGCGGACGATCTGGAAGCGTGGCTGCAAAGCTGCGAGCGTGGTTATGTCGACAACCTGTTCGATGCACGCATGGATCGGGATCCGCCAACTGAATTACGACTTGGCTGAGCGCGGCGGCCTTGCTCCGCCGCGCGGCGCCCGGCGGAGCGGCGCACCCCGGTGAAAGCCCTCAGGCGCGCTGCACCGGAGGAGTGAAAATGTAGCCGGCGCCCCGAACCGTCTTGATGATCTGCGGGTGTTTGGGATCGGACTCGAGCTTTCGTCTCAGCTTGACGATCAGCGTGTCGATGGCGCGGTCGTAGGGATCCCAGCTTCTGCCCGTGCAACGCTCCAGAAGCTGGTCCCGGGACATGACGCGATTCGGATTGCTGACCAGAACCGAAAGCAGCTCGAACTCCATGGTGGTGAGCTCCACGGAGTCGCCGTTTCCCGCGGTCAGCTCGCGCGCGCCCAGGTCCAGGCGCCAGTCGGCGAATCTCAGCGCGGGCGGGCGCTCGGAGCCGGGCTCCGCCGCCTTCCCGTGCGAGCGACTTTGGGTTCTTCTCAACACCGTGCGGATGCGCGCCAGCAGCTCTCGCTCGTCAAAGGGCTTGGTGACGTAGTCGTCGGCGCCGAGCTCCAGGCCGACGACGCGATCCACCGGCTCGTCCTTGCCCGTGAGGATAATGATCCCCATGCTCGAGTCCCTGCGGATTTCCCGCGTCAGGGTGAGGCCGTCCTCCCCGGGCAGGCCGAGGTCGAGAATCAGAAGATCCGCCGGAAATCCCTTCAGGGCGGCGCGCATTTCATTCGCGCTGTGGGAGATCCGAATGGTGAATCCCTCACCTTCCAGATAACGAGAGAGCAGCCGACCCACCTGCGGGTCGTCGTCGACAATGAGTATGCGCGTGGGCTCCGGCATCTAGACCCAGGAAAGAAGTGATGTCGAAAAAAAAGGATAGTCGCCGCATCAGCGGCATTAAAGGCGCATACGGAAGTGTGAAATCCGAGCTTGCGCCTCACGCTTGGCTGAGGTACTAGTACTCGGGTCAATCTGCTGATTGTCGACCGCGGCCCGAGAAGAGGAATAATTCCCGACCCGGGGAAGCCCATGTCCGACTGGAAAGCTCCGCTTGACCGCGGCCCCGAGGCGACCCGGTTTCCGGCAAGAGCGGGAGCGGGACGGGCAAAGGGGTTGCGAACAGGCCGGGGATCGAGCCCGGCGCATTGAGCATCGCGGCGCGCCTGTCGCGCAGGCCTCCACGGAAACCACTGGCTGTAGCGAAATTCGGAACGTTCACACGCAGGCCATGAGCAAATACACCTGGATTGTTACCCGCGATACGGTGCTTGGCGACAGCAGCGATGCCGTGGGGAAGATTGGACCCAGTGGCGCTGAGAACCGGGCCCGATTCGACATGATTATCATCCACGGGGAGCATTTCAGGCTGCTCAACGATGCGGGGGAGACGCAGTTCACCGGCTATATCCTCGGCGAGTTTGACGGCCGGGAGCCGCTGGATGACTACGGCGTCGAGAATGGATGCACCAGCATCGAGTACGAGCAGGAAGGGGAGTGGATCCCGCTCGATCGCTTCACCCCCAAGAGCGCCTCGAAGTAAGTCGTCGCATCCGTTGCCTCCTGGCTCCGGATCCTCCGCGGATCCGCGTTGCCGCCGTCTGATCGCCATGGCCGGAGCGAGCCCGATTTGTCTCCTGCTGGATTGATGCGGCCCGCGCCGTTCACCAGCGCCCAGCGCGCGACGCTGTTCCGGGCTCTGGCAAGGCTCGAGAATGCCGGCGTCCCGGCGAGCCGCGCCGTCGCTGCCATGACCGATCTGCTGGGCGCCGGCCACGCCCCCCGCTTTCGCGGAATGTCCGCTTCCATCGCCGGCGGCGCTTCGTTGACGGAAGCCGGAAGCCGATTCGGGCTCTTCAGCGCGCGGGATCGCGAGCTGCTCCGCCTGGCCGAGCACAGCGGCACCCTGGAGCGGGCGGCGTCTCTGCTCGCCGACGCCTACGACTACCGGGCGCGGGTCTTCGGCAAGCTGCGCAGCCGCATGATGCTGCCTCTGTTCGTGCTGGTGCTGGGTTTGGTCCTGTTGCCGCTGCCGGCTCTGGTGGCGGGGCGGATCGGAGGCGGGGAATTCCTCTGGCGTTCCATCGCTCCGGTTGCCGGGCTGATCATGACGGCGGGCCTTTTGACGCGACTGCTCCGCCGCACCGCGGCGCGTGGGGTCTCGCGAGCTGCCGGTCGCCTGGGACTCCGGCTGCCGGTCCTGGCTCCGGCGCTTGCCCGCTCGAACCGGCTCAAGCTGCTGGAAGGCCTGGTTCTGCTGCTGCGCGCAGGCGTGCCGGCCCGGGACGCGCTCGAAGCCGCCCTCAACGCCCTGACCAACCCGGCGGCCAGGAGCGGCTACGCGCCCGCGCTGACTCGGCTGGAGCAGTCGAGCCTGAGCAGCGCCTTGCGAAGCGTCGGCGTTCTCGAGGCGGATGAGTTCGCCATCGCGTCGGCCTCCGAGGAAGCCGGCCGCCTCGTGGACGGTCTCGAACGCGTCGCCGGGAAGCTCCGGCAGCGGCTCGAATCGCGCCTCGACACGGTGTCGGAATGGCTGCCGCGCGGGATCTATCTGGCGGTTATGGCAGTCATTGCCGTCGGCCTCATCGGCTGATCCCTGTCGCTCATGAATCAGCCGCTGAAGATGGTCTTGGAGTTCTCCGGACCGGCGCGGTGGATGTCCGGGTCGACTTGACTCGCGTCGCTTTCCGAACCGCCGGGGGGCGAAACTCGCTCGAGCGTTCAACCACGGTCGTGTTTCCGTCACCGTTGTCGCGTCACCCGATCATCGCGTTGTCATCGGATACCGGCATCGGACCGTCGATGTGGCGTCGCTGCGTCGGCGCTGCTTATCGTCGGCCGGTACCCGTCGTTCGACTCCGGTGACTGCGCAGCAGAGGCCGGGCCGCCGGACCGGGTCTTTTCCGCTCCCTCGGTGCGGCTTTCCGCCAGCGCCCGGTGCCGGTCGGGCACGGCGTTGAATCCATCCATGCGCTCGCATACCTCATCAGCGCGCACGTCGAGCCCGGCTGTGGTGCCGACGCCCGCCATCTGAAACCTTCTCGGTGGAGATCGTGGCGGGAACGCGGGCATGAAAGCGGCGACAGGGCGGATCGGCCGCGGCCGGATCCGCCTTGTTTACCGCCGGGGTCAAAGTAGGCATATTGCCTTTGATGAATTTAAAACTCGGCGGAGCCCCGCTGCAGGTTCCGGTAATCGAGTTCTATCGCGGCGCGCCTCCTGCGGCGCCGATTCGTCTCGCCGGGGTCAACGGCTTGCGCTGATGGTATGACGGAACCTGGGAAACGAACCAAGAAACGCGGATCCGGCGGGCGTGCCGGGCTCGAAGGAGAGCGCGTCGTTCAGATCAGGGTCGACTCCCGCCCGGAGACGCTGCGACTGGTGCGTGCGGTGGCCGGCGAGGCCGCGGCGCTGTGCGGCTGCGGCGAGAGCTGTATCCGCGATATCGTCATCGCCGTGGACGAGGCCTGTCAGAATGTCATACGTCACGCCTACGGGGGAAACCCGGACGGGGAGATTCTCATCGACATCCGCCGGGAGGGGGATCGGATCGCGTTCAATATCATCGATTTTGCCGATCCGGTCGACGTGTCGAAGGTCAAGCCGAGGTCGTTGGAGGAACTGAGACCCGGAGGCCTCGGCATTCATTTCATCTCCCAGTGCATGGACGACGCGCGCTTTCGCTCGCCTCCGGACGGTGCCGGCAACCGCCTCTGGATGGTGAAGCGGATCGAGTAACACGCGATGGTGAGCTGCGAAGTAAGAGAGCAGGAGGGCGTCGCGGTCATTGCGCTTTCCGGAGACGTCGATCTCGAAAGTTCACCGAAGGTAAGAGACGTATTGCTGGACTGCGTGGGCGCGAAACGACCCGTACTGGTGGACATGTCCGGGGTCGCTTATATCGACAGCTCCGGCGTTGCCAGCCTGGTCGAGGCGCACCAACGAGCGCGCAAGGTCAAAACCACGTTCGCCCTGGCGCAGGTGAGCCAGTCGGCCATGCGCGTGCTCGAGCTCGCGCGGCTGGACAAGGTGTTCACCATCCATTCTTCACTGGCCGACGGCCTGCGGAATGCCGGCTGAAGGAGAACGGCAGGCCCTCGACGGCGCGCTTCGCCGCGCCACCGACGCGGTCGAGCGCGCCGGGCGCGCCAGCGTCGACGGCGTTTCCGCATTCGGTTACGCCGCCGCCCTTTTCGCCGAGAGTTTCTTCTGGATCTTCCGCGGCAGATCCATCCGCCAGCCCGTGCGTCTGAGCATGGTCTTCGAAGAGATGATGCAGATCGGCATACTGGCCATTCCCATCGTCACCGTGCTCTCCCTGACCATCGGCGTGATGCTCGCCATACAGGGTATCTATACGCTCAGCCTGTTTGGCGCCGAATCCAGGGTCACTATCGGAATCGCTTTATCCGTGACCCGCGAATTCTCGCCGCTCATCACCGGCATTCTGGTTGCGGGAAGATCGGGCTCTGCGCTGGCGGCCCGGCTCGGCACCATGAGCATCAATCAGGAGATCGATGCGTTACGGGTGATGGGGATCAATCCCGTTCGCTTCCTGGTCGTCCCCCC
>DATIPL010000296.1:0-6197 GCA_035471965.1 Gammaproteobacteria bacterium | reverse complement strand
GGCAACATGGGGGTGGCTTTCGCGGCCATTCTGACGGGCGCGCTCATCGATAACGCCGGATGGCGCGCCGCGTTTTTCGTGCCGGGCGCCGCCGCGCTTGCGACGGCGCTCGGCTATGCCCTGTTCTGGGCACGCAACGGCGAGGGGGTCCGGTCAAAGACGACGGTGTCCAGTAATCCCGAGCCGGCCAGGCTTTCGCTCGACCGCCGAACCTTGTTTCGTGTGTTCGCCATCATCGCGCTCACCACCACCCTGGGAAGTCTCATTTTCCAGGCCATTACCGTGAGCCTGCCCAAGGTGCTGGAGGAGCGGCTGGTCAACTTCGCCGACAGCGCCACCGAGATCGGCGCCTGGGCTTTCGTCGTGCTGGCGGTTGCGTCGCTGGCCCAGATCCTCATCGGGCACCTGGTGGACCGCTACTCCATCAAATGGGTGTTTGCCGTAGTCGCCGTGCTGCAGGTTCCCGCGTGCGCCGCCTTCATTGAAATCACGGGCGTGCCCGTGCTGGTGATGTCGCTGGTGTTCATGCTGCTGGTATTCGGGCAGATCCCGATCAACGACGCACTTCTGTCGCGCATCACCACCAGCGAGTACCGCAGCCGCATTTACGGGGTCAAATTCGTGCTGTCCTTCGCCGTCTCCGCAGCGGCGGTGCCTCTGGTGGCGATCCTGCACCAGACGACCGGCTTCGACGGCTTGTTCATGGTCATGGCGGCGACGGCGGCAGTCATTGCCGCAGCGGTGATTGCATTGCCGCGGATGCGAACGGTGGTGGCGTGAGGGAAGACAGGCGGGACGCCGGAGACGCAAGGACCTGCATGCGAGTCGACGCATGCGCGGCCCGCGCCGTCATTCCCGGGCAACGCCACCGCGATGACGCGGGGGACGGCTCCCGGAGCAGCGGCGATATTCGCTCGAATCAGCTTCCCGGTAAAACGGGGGCGGTAACCCCGGCAGGCGAATCCTCCTTCTGCAGCCGTTCGCCTTGGCTTCGAGCGACATGGCGATTCGCCCCGCAAGCGGGCTCCAGCCGCAGCTTTTAAACACCGCTCACCGCACGCGCCGCCTGTCGGTGCGTCAGCTCGAGCGCGGGCGCCGGAGCCGGATCACGGTATCAGAGGCGGCCTCGCCGGCGAGAAATGCGCGGGCATCGTCCGCAGTCATCGGTTGGCTGATCCAGAAGCCCTGGACTTCATCGCTGCCCAGTTCCTTGACCAGCTCGAATTGTTGTTTGGTTTCGACGCCTTCGGCGACCACGCGTATCTTTAGATTGTGAGCCATAGCCGTAACGGCGCCGACGATTTCGCAATCGTCCCGGTCGACAACGATGTCGCGCACGAATGATTGATCGATCTTGAGCACGTCCACCGGGAGTCGTTTCAGGGCGGCGAGAGAAGAATAGCCCACGCCGAAATCGTCGATGGAGATACCGACGCCGACGTCGTGCAGCCGATTGAGGGTGATCAGCCCGCGCTCCAGATTATCCATGATCGTGGACTCGGTGATCTCCAGGGACAGCGCGCCGGGGCTGATTCCACTCATGCCGACCACGCGTTTCACCACCTCGAGCAATCCCTTGAGGCGCAATTGGCGCGCCGAGACATTGACGCTCACCCGGACCGGGGGCAGACCGTACTCCCGCCAGGCGGCGTTCTGCCGGCACGCTTCCTCGAGCACCCATTCTCCGATGGGGATGATGAGACCGGTCTCCTCGGCCACCGGGATGAACTGTTCCGGTGCCACGGGCCCGATTTCGGGCGAGTGCCATCGCACCAGGGCTTCCATACTGGCGGTGGCACCGGTGCGGACATCGACCACCGGCTGATAGGCGAGGGAGAGCTCGCCGCGCTCAATCGCTTTTCTGAGATGCTTCTCGAAGCTCAGCCGCTGCGACGCCTTGACGTTCATTTCCGCGGCAAAGAACTGAAAATTGTTCCGGCCGAGCGCTTTGGCGTGGTAACAGGCCGCGTCCGCATTCTTGAGCAGCACGTCCGCATCCATACCGTCCTCCGGATAGACGGCGATGCCGATGCTCGTGGTGACGAACACTTCCGATCCGTGCACTTTGAATGCTCGTCCCAGAGCATCCAGGGCGCGCTCCGCTGTGGCCGACACTTCCGACCAGCTGCTCACGGCTTCCACCACGGCGGCAAACTCGTCACCTCCGAGCCTTGCAACCGTCTCGTCGGCGCGCATGCAGCCGTCCAGAGCGGCCGCGACCTGCCGCAGCAGGTCGTCTCCGCCGCTATGGCCGAGGGTGTCGTTTACGAGCTTGAAATGATCCAGGTCGAAAACCAGGACGGCGAGCCTGCTCTGCTGCCTGTGGGCTCGATGCAGAGACTTGGCCAGGCGATGCTGAAGGTTCGACCGGTTCTGCAGGCCGGTGAGCGGATCGTGGGTCGCCAGATGCTCCAGGCGATCGTGCGCGTCTTTCAGATCGCTGACGTCCGCATGCACCGCCACGATGCCGCCATCTGCGGTCTTGCGTTCACTGATTCTGATGGTGCGCCCATCTGCAGCTTTTACCTCAAACGGCCCTCGCGGGTCGCGGTGACGATCCAGCCGATCGATGTAGGTGACTATCTTGGCCGGAGAGCCCTCCTTGGATTCCAGCGGATTATCCGCGCCGATGATCTCGGAGAAGCTCGCCCCGTGTTCGATTCTCGCCGACAGATTGGGCTCCATCTGCTTGAAGCGCTCGTTGAAGAGCACCAGACGATCGTTCGCATCGTAGAGAGCGAATCCTTCGCTGATGCTGTCCAGCGAGTCAATCAGCCGTTCGCGTGCGGTGGCGACGCGTCGTTCAGCATTTCGCTGGCGCACGAAGAGCACCATGACGCCGGCAGCGAATACCCCGAAAACGGCGAGGTAGAGCATGAGGCTTTCGCGAAAGCGCTCCAGACGCTGGGCCTGTGTTTGCACCAGACCCAGCGCCTGGGAGTTCGATTCGTCGAACAGAGCTCGAATGCGTCGGTAGGCGCCGTCGGCCCGGAGCAGGGAGAGGCGAAGCACTTGAGGTGAGTCGGGAGGGAACCCTGACAATCCCTCGGAGAGCCAGCGCGACAGGTCATCCAGCGCCGGGCGCGCTACAGCGTGAATGGCAGAGGCGCCGACGAGGTTGTCGAAATTGTACGATTTGCGAATTTCCGTCAGATGCTCGTTCATGATCTCTATTCGCGACAGCAGCAGGTTGGGATCCGAAAGATTTTCCGGATTCTGCTGCGCTTCGATGCGGCGCGTGAGATCGGAGAAATCGTGGACGATGTAGGCGATGTCTCTCTGCTGCTCCAGCACCTGCGCCGGCAGGCCCTCCCTGACCTCAGTCAGCGTGCCGTGAATGAAATGTCCGATGCCCACCGCGGCCAACGCAATGCCAAGAAGCAGCAGGGCATCGAAGGCGATACGGCGAAGCAGATTGGAACGATCCATGGCGACAGGGGGTTTGCTCAAGCCCGTTTTCAGATCGACGCGGCCTCAGCTGCGACTGGCGGAGGAGAGCAGTCCGCGCTCGCGGTAAAACTTTTCCGCGCCGGGATGCAGCGGGATCGGTATACCCTGAAGAGCCGACTCCAGTCTGATCTCCCGTCCCTTGGGATGACCGTTTTCCAGCAAGCGCCTGGTGCGTTCACTCCAAAGCTCACGCGTGATCTTGTAAGCGAGGTCGTCAGAAAGGGAGGCGCTGACCAGAAGCTGGGCGTAAACAGACAGAGTCCCGGTTGCAGGTACTCCGGGGTAGGTGTCCGCCGGAATGACCGAAGGCGTGAGGAACGGATACATGCTTTGAATCCGCGTTGCGACGTCCGGGTCCACGGGTATGAGCGTTGCCGCGTTGCGCGAAGTCAGCTCCATCACGGACCTGGTGGGAAAGCCGGCGACGATGAAAAAGGCGTCGAGCGTGCCCTCGGTCAGCTTCTCCGCCGCGAACTGTGGTTTGATATAGACAGGCTTGAAATCGCGCTCTTCGAGTTCATATTCGTCGAGCACGATTCTCGCGTCCACCAGGGTTCCGGACCCCGGCTCGTCCAGCGACACTCGCCGCCCGGCGAGGTCTTCCATGGCGACCATGCCGCTGCCACGGCGGACGACCACGTGCACGCTCTCACGGTAAAGACTCGCAATGGCGCGGATGTCGGCGCGCTTTTGTTTTTCCGCAAACACGCCCGTTCCCGTATACGCCCAGTGAGCAACGTCGGCCTGCACCAGGCCGGCCTCGAGCACGCCGGCGGAAATGGCTTCCACATTGGATACCGATCCGTTGGACTGCTGGGCGACCGCGAGCAGATTCGGGACGCCGCATTCCGCGCGTCTTGTACAAGCCGGGTCGCCATCGGTAATCGCACGGGCGATGAGGGTGCCGATGGGAAAGTAAGTACCCTGCGCGCCACCGGTGCCGATTCGAAACAGGTGCGTCCCGTCCGCTCCACTCTCGGCGAACGCCCGGTCGTGCTCGGTCGGGCCCAGCATGATGAGCCCGGCGACGAGCACCGTGAAAAAGTATCCGGACCGCCGGATTGCAGATCTATACATGCTGTTCGACCTCGTAGCGCGCGCCGGTCATCACTTCCCGCGACCGGGTCCCCGGGGTAGACCCAATCGGCGATTGAGCGCCGGACTCCCTCTCCAGGACTTAAATTCTCCCGGGTTGGGTCATTCAGAGGTTATCGGCAGACTCCGCCGGATCTTGACCGCGATTTCCATCCGTCGGCCGCAGGAATTTCCCGCGCAAACGCCCGGAAGTCGCGGCTTCGAGTAAACGGACCGGGGAAAAAAGAATGGCAAGAACGCGGGGCAGGAGAATACGCGGCTGTTTATCAAATATTGCCGCCGACCTCCGCAACGGCATCGGAAAAACAGGCACGATTCTCTCTCCGGCCCCGGAGTCGGCGAAGCGTTTTCACGGTGTCTTCACCGGCCATTCACGACCGGCTCTCGTTACTCAGGCCATGCTTCCGCTTCATGAATAACCCGCCGGCCTCAGGAGCGGCTCACGATCACCTGTCTCGAGCTCCGATCCAGCAGAGCGGGTCCTGACTACGGCGACCATGGATGATTCGAGGAGAACGTGAGGCGCCCCCGCCGTCTGATCGGCATGCCCGGACTTGCGCTGACAGCGCCTTTCCTTCGGAGGCTACTTCAAGCTATCGAGCCTCTCGACGAGGGCAGGCCGGAAGGAGTGACACGGCTGATATCGAACAGGCGTGTTCGCATTCACAAGGATGGCAACCGGTCTTTTGTTGATCATGCGCGATTTCTCCGCGGTAAAGCCGAGGCACGAAGAAGCAGATCCGCGAGGACGTTCGCCGAGTCTGCGCAACGCTCGAGTGAGAAGAAGCAGGCAAACGGCTTAGTCAGTGGAATTGGATCTGAACGACGAAGCACTGAGCGTCCGGGGTACTCAACGCGGCGACAGAGCGAAAACGAAAGAGAAAAATGCTCTAACGGGTCTATGGTTTTCCATCACCCTCGTTCCCGTCAGTCGGTCGAATCTCAGTAAGACATTTCTGCGAATATTTTTCCTGAATAAAAGTGATTGCAGTCTGTACTCGGAGGCAGCCCGTGGATACTATTCAGTCTGAGCCCGTCCCCTGAGCCGTAAGTTCCGATAACAATAACGGACCACAAGAGCATATGGGGGCGGGCTCACCAAATCGAAGCTTCCGGCCGTTTTCCGCAACCGCGCTGTCGTATCGGCCCGACTGAGCACCTGGCTTTACGCTACGCTCGATGGGTTGCCGCGCATACCGGTGCAAGGTTGAGCGCAACTGAATCCCGTGTCGGCGGGATGTCTACCTAAGTTAAGGAGTATCATGACTGACGAACGGAGTCCGCGTAAGGCCGCCCCAAAGATCGGCGAGGACGTAACACGAATTGAAACCCAGCTCAAAGACATCATGAAGTTGGTCCGGACTCAGGATGCCCGCGGCCAGCTCGAGGCCCATGCGTTTTATCGTGTTTATCGATTGCTCGCGAAAGCGGAGCGCTATCTTGATTCTTGCCGCGACTATCTCGTGAAGCGCGAGGAAAGCGCCGGAAAACAAAACTTCGAGAGCGCGGAATAACGACAATCTTTGGTGATCATTCCGAATTCAACAACTAAAGCTCTCTTCAGTGGGATTGTATCTTGTTAGCTGCGTGATCAAACGGATACGCGGGAAGTCTCCACTATGCGGGAATGAGGCTTGGAGCAGATGTTGCAG
>DATIPL010000295.1:0-4830 GCA_035471965.1 Gammaproteobacteria bacterium | reverse complement strand
GTTCTTCTTCGGAATCGGTCCCGGCGCGGTGATCGGCAACACCATCTTCGGCAGCCCGAACAACGCCGCTGAATGGACCTTCGGCATGCCCTCGATCTGGGCCTGGCAGATACTCTGGTGGGCTCTCGGTGTGTTCATGATGTGGTTCCTCGCCTACAAGATGGAGCTGTCTACGGTGCCTGAGCGGGAAGTCGAGGCGCTGTACGAGGACATCGGCGACGTCCACGAAGCCAGCGACGAGATGTAAATCTCATCTCAACTGGGTCCGGGGCGGACTTGCCGCCCCGGACCGTTTCAAGAAAAGCGGGACGCAATGCATCCCGAAACAACGACGGAGTGTTCGAAATCCGGAGGGCGCGGCCCTCCTTTTTTTTGCGCTATCATCGGCCCCCGTCAGCTTCGGGCGGGCCGCGCACGTAATCAGGGCGGCCAGCCCGAGAGACGACAACCGACCCGGAAATCGCGCCCATGCTGCCTTTCGAGATCGCGGTCATCGTTCTGGCCCTGCTGCTGTTCTTCCCGGTGAGTCAATTCATCTGGGTGTTGAGCGTCAGGCGGCTCGAGCGCAAGCTCGGCAAGGCGCTCAGCGAGCAGGAGCGCCTGGGACAGCGTAACCGTGCGCGCGTCATCGCGGTTTTCGTCTCCCTGGTCTTCTCTTTGCTTTTCAACACCCACCTGATGAAAGTCATGGAGTCCGCCGGCGGTGGATGATTCGCTGTACAAGTTCCTCAAATGGACGGCGATCACGCTGGCCGCCGCGTGGATTGGATGGAGCCTCTACGACTCTTTCTTTCGTGAGCACATCCCGGGGGATTTCGCGTTCAAACGCGCCGAGCAGCTTTTCGCCGACGAGGATTACCAACGCGCTCTTGAGAAATACGAGGACGCTCTGGAGGAGAATCCGCAGCATGTCTTTGCCATGCGCGGCAAGGCGCGGACGCTGCTGCAGCTCAACCGCGCCAATGAGGCTCTGGCTCAGTACGACATGGTCATCTCGAAACAGCCCGAACTGGGGGTGAATTATGCCAATCGGGGAATACTCTTCGATCGCATGGGCGAGTACGAGAAGGCCGTCGCGGATTACGAGAAGGCCTTGACGCTCGACCCCGAGCTGGACGAGGGACCGCACTGGCTGACGCGCTTCCTGCGCAACCAGCCGTCCAAACCACCCACGATCGGCGATCGCGCCGAGTACCTGCGCGCCGAGCTCGCCAAGCCGCCGGAGCAGCGGGTGCTCCGCGTGCCCGAGATCGACCAGCAGCAGAGGACGTATAAGCAGTAAGGTGAGGGATCGAATATCGAATATCGAATATCGTATGTCGGATAGAGAATATGTAGTATATAGGGCCCTTCGATAAGCACCGTGACTCTTACCTTACATACTACATATTACCTACTACATACTGCTGATCAGCCCCACACTCCCATCACGTCGACCAGCAGCACCCGGAAGAAGAACAACAGCGCGATGCTGCCGAACAGCAGGCGCACGAAATCGGATTCGCCCTTCTCGTCACGCCAGGTGAGTCCGTGATAGGCCACCATCGCCGTGACGATCAGAAAAACGATATTGATGAAGGTATTGTCCACCGCCCGCGGCTCAAATGTGTCGGGACTTCGTCCGAAGCAAATCCCGCGTGGACAGCGATCGACTCGAGAACGCCGCAAACCGAACGCCGGGTCGCAGGTCCATGGGACCGTGAAGTTATAACATAAAATCCGAATGGCGCTGAAAAGCGTTACGCTCCGTTTTTCGACAATGCCGCACGCCGACGACATGCGCCCCGAGACCCTTCTTTCCGAGGCCCGGTCCGGGGATCCCGGCGGTGATCCGGCGCTCTGGCGGACGACGGTTTCCGGAAATGAGGCCCTTGCCCTCGCCATCGATACCCTGATTTCGGGAGTCCACTTTCGCGCCGAGGCGAAGAGCGAGGACGTGGCCTATAAAGCCGTCGCCGTCAATCTGAGCGATCTCGCGGCGATGGGTGCGGAGCCCGTGTCGGTGGCGGTCGCCCTGTCGGCGGAGAAGTTGTCCGGACCCTGGATCGAGGGGTTTCGCCGGGGCCTGGCTCGAACCGCTCGGGCGTTCGAGGTCGCGGTAGCGGCCGCAACCCTCACCCGCGGGCCGCTTTCCGTCAGCGTGGAGGCCATCGGGCGCGTCCCTCCGGATGCGGCCTTGAGACGCAGCGGCGCGCGTCCGGGAGACGGCATCTACGTCACCGGCACCCTGGGCGATGCGGGTCTGGGACTGGCGGCGGCAAAAGGAGAAATCTCGCTGCCGAAGGACGAGGCGGTATACGTCGTCGAGCGCCTCGACCGCCCGCAGCCCCGGCTGGCCGCGGGCGTGGCGCTGCGCGGACTGGCGTCCGCCGCCATCGATCTCTCCGATGGCCTGGCCGGGGACCTGGAGCACATTCTCCGGGCAAGCGGCGTCGGCGCCAGCGTGCAGGTGGATCGGCTTCCGCTTTCTCCGGTGATGAGGTCCCGGCGAGACGGCGATTCAGGCCTCGAGCTTGCCTTGAGCTTCGGCGACGATTACGAGCTCTGCTTCACGCTGCCGGAAGCGGCGCTTTCCGCCTTCGAGAAAAAGTTCGATCAGCTCGGCTGTTCCGTCACTGAAATCGGCGTGGTGGAAAAGCGGCAGGGCCTGGAGTTCCGCCACGATGACGGCCGCCCGTTCGCAGCGCGTGCGGCTTACGATCATTTCAGGGATTGAGCTTTGTCGACGCCGCCCGCCCCGCGTCCCGATCTGCGCAACCCAGTCCATGTTCTTGCCTTCGGCTTCGGCGCCGGACTTTCTCCGGCGGCGCCGGGCACCGCCGGCAGCGCAGTCGGCATTTTGATTTATCTCTTTCTGGCGCCGCTTCCGCTGCCGGTTTACATCGGCGTATGCGGGCTGTTGTTCCTGGCGGGAGTCTGGATCTGCGGCAAGACATCGCGTGACCTTCGGGTGCACGACCACGGCGGCATCGTCTTCGACGAGATCGTCGGCATGCTCTTTGTCATGATTGCCATTCCGCCGGACTGGCCGTGGGTTGTCGGGGGATTTGTTCTTTTCAGGCTGTTCGACGTCCTCAAGCCCTGGCCCATCGGCTGGCTAGAGCGGCGGGTACGGGGCGGAATCGGAATCATGCTCGATGATCTGCTCGCCGGCCTGGCGGCTTTGGCTCTGCTGCAGCTTGCGTATCGTCTATTCTGAAATGCATGGTTTCACGCGAACTCGCCTCTGGGAATTTCATGCGCTGCGCCGGGAAATCTTCCCGGGCAGCTTTGCTTTGGGCGACCTTTCTGCTGGGTCTCTTCGGCGCGAGCGTCGCCAATGCCGACATCTACAAGTTCGTAGACCGCTACGGACGGGTGCATCTGGCCGACCGTCCTCTGGGTCCCGGCTATGTCCTCATTCATCGCGGCAAGGGCTATTCGCGCAAGCCGAGGCCGCACAGAAACGATTTCGCCCGCAACCGGCGACAATTCGCTCCGCTGGTGGACCGTGTCGCCCGCGACCACCAGCTCGATCCCCATTTGATTCACGCCGTGGTTCAGGTGGAGTCGGCGTACGATCCCGCGGCGGTGTCGCGAAAAGGCGCCGTGGGCCTGATGCAGCTGATGCCCGGGACCGCGGATCGTTACGGGGTTCCCGACCGGCTCGACCCGTTGCGTAACCTGAACGGCGGCGTGCGCTATCTGCGGGACCTGCTGATCCGATTCGACGACGTGGTGCTGGCGCTGGCTGCCTACAACGCGGGAGAAAATGCCGTAGAGCGTTACGGCAACCGCGTGCCCCCCTATCCGGAAACCCGACGCTATGTGAGTAAAGTGCTGGCGGTGTGGAAGACATTACGGCACAAGGCGGAGTGGGAAAGCTGAGATCTCTTAGATGGTAGATGGTATACGGTAGTTGGGGGTGGGAGTTTTAAGCGTATTCTTTTCCCATCTACCATCTGCCATCTGCCATCTGCCATCTGCCATCTGCCATTTTCCAAATATCACCTGCGGTATCAGATAGCGCAATTCGTTTAACATAGGCGTCCGCCGATAATCTTGACGCCGTGCATGAACGAATTCGAGCTCATCGACCGCTACTTCAAGCGCGAAGGATCCCGGGCGGACGTCATCGTCGGCATCGGCGATGACGCCGCGCTGGTGAAACCGGATCCCGGCCGTTCAATGATCGGCGCGCTGGCCACGCTCGGCACCGCGTCCGGCGCTCCCGGCGACGGCGCCGCATTCGCCCGCGCCCTGGCGCGAACGGCGCTCAACCGTCTCGCCGCCCGGGGCGTTTCTCCGGCGTGGGTGACCCTCGGACTGAGCCTTCCGGCAGCCGACAGCGGCTGGCTGAAGGCCTTCTCCGCCGCGCTGTTCAGCATCATCGAGCCCTTCGGCGCGGTGCTCGTCGGCGGCGACACCACCCGCGGGCCGACCGCCGCCACGCTCGTCGCCCACGGAACCGCGCCTTGCCCGCGGCGCCAAGACATTGCTTCGCCACGCCCGGGTGATCCCGTGTACGTCACCGGAGAGCTGGGCGGGGCGGCGGCGGGAAAGGACGAGCGCGGATTGACCGACCCGAGACCGCCGCGAGTGAACGAAGGCCGGGCCGCATGGCCGTATACCACCGCCGCGGGTGACCTCAGGGAGAGCCTGGCCGCGACGCTTTCGCGTATCGTCGGCGGCTACGGTCTCGGCGTTGAAATCCAATCCGGCCAGCTGCCCGTTTCACCCGCTGCGGAAGAAACCTTCAGGCGTCCCGGCGGCGCGCGGCTTCTGCTCGATGCCTCCGCCGACGCCGAGCTCTGCCTGGTCATCGGCGTCGATGAAGAAGCCTCGTTCAAC
>DATIPL010000294.1:0-2801 GCA_035471965.1 Gammaproteobacteria bacterium | reverse complement strand
GCAACTGCTTCGATTCGTGGCCGGGCGCTCCCGACAACGGCATCACACCCCAGTACAGGCACATCCGGCGTAAGACCGCATCCGAGTTGCTGACTCCGATCGTCGGAAGCAATAACCGATTACTTGAGAGGCTGCGGGCGGCTCGACCCTCAGCCGTTGCGACGACCAGAGCCTTTGCTCCAAGGACCTCTGCCAGCCGGGCCGCATGAAATGCCGTCGCCTCGGTCACCGGGTTGACACCGTCAAGATCAAGCTGAGGTATGGCCGCCGACGGGCGTTGGCTCAACAGCGGTTCCGCCGCCGCGGCGATACGGTGCATCATGTCCACAGACTGTCGCGGGTATTCGCCAATCGCCGTTTCACCCGATAGCATACAAGCATCCGCGCCATCGAGGATGGCGTTTGCCACATCGGTCGCCTCGGCTCGTGTCGGAATCCGCGAACGTTGCATGCTGTCGAGCATCTGAGTGGCGACGATAACCGGTTTGTGAGCTTGGTTGCAGAGAGCAATAATGCGCTTCTGCGCGACGGGAACATCACTGATCGGAATCTCCACGCCGAGGTCCCCGCGTGCAACCATCACGCCATCGGCGACCTCTACGATCGCGTCAATCTTCTCAAGGGCCTCGGGCTTCTCGATCTTGGCGATGACTTGGGTTTCGGCCCCCTGTTCTTCAAGGAACTTCTTGAGCTGCAGCACGTCCTCCGCCGATCGCACGAAGCTCAATCCAATGAAATCGACGCCGTTGCGTGCAGCCCACAGCGCATTGCCCAAGTCGTCATCACTGAGGGCAGGCGCACTGAGGTTCACGCCCGGGAGATTGACGCCCTGGCGACTACGAATCACGCCGGGCTGAATGACTTTACACGTGGCCGAATCCGTAGTTTTTTCTTCGACGATCAAGGCGACGCTCCCGTCAGCCAGCATCACCCGATCTCCGATCTGAAGCTCATCTACGAGCGGATCATACGACGTGGCCAATTCGCCCGTTGACTTGGCGTTTTCTCCTCGTACGAACCGCACTCGCGCGTCTATAGCCAGCGCCATCTGGCCATCCGGCAGATCAGCGAGGCGAATCTTGGGGCCGGCCAAATCCACGAGAATGGCAACCGGCACTCCGACCTCAGCACCGGCGCCGCGAATGTCGTCGATACTCTGCTGGTGTTCTAATCGGTTCCCGTGCGCCGTATTCACACGGAAGACGGCTGCGCCGGCTCGGATCAACTCGACGAGACCCTCACGCGTGGCACACGCCGGTCCGACGGTCGCGACGATCTTGGTCTGATTCGGTCGTCGCCTTTCAGGATCTTTGTTGAACAACATGGACTAACCTCGTTGTCATCCACTATCGTGGGCTACGCGATCCGTCGGTTGGGAGAGAGCGATGGCGCCAAGCGTCGCGCACACGACAGACGCCGCCAGAATAGACACCTTGGCGGCGTCCATGTCGGCTTGGTTTTCAAAGGCCAAATGGCCGATGAATAGCGACATCGTAAACCCAATTCCGCCAAGGAAGGCTACGCCGAGAATAGCCGTCCATCCCACTCCCGCAGGAAGCGCGGCAAAACCAAATCGAACAGCGAGCCACGAGGCGCCGAAAATGCCGATTGGCTTCCCGATTACCAAACCGCAGAAGACGCCAAGCGCCACCGGACTCATCAGTGTGTTTCCCGTTGCTGCACTTAGATGTACGCCGGCGTTCGCCAACGCGAACAGTGGAATGATCAGAAACGCAACCCATGGATGCAACGCACGCTCTATGCGTTGCAACGGCGCCTTCGCTTCCCGCGCTGCATGGTCGACGGTGTGAACAGCGGCCAAAACTTGCGGATTAGTCAGTACCGTCGCCCCTCCGCCCGATTCTTGTTCAAACTGGTCGATTGCGCCTCGAATCCGATTCAAAAACACGTTTCCAACCACGCCCGGCCGCGCGGGAATTGTAATGGCCACGGCGACCCCTGCTATCGTCGCGTGCACCCCGGATTTCAGGACGAACATCCACAAGAGAAGACCGAGTGTGCCATAGAGGAACGGATGGCGAAAGCCCAGCACGTTAACAAGGACCAGCACCGCAAAGAGAGCGACGGCAACAGCAAGGCTAAGTGTGTGGAGCTGCTCGGTATAAAAGAATGCGATCACAACTAATGCGCCCAAGTCGTCTGCGATTGCCAAGGACGCCAAAAAGATCTTCAAAGAGGCAGGTGCACGGCGTCCCATGAGCGCCAATACGCCGAGGGCAAAAGCGATGTCGGTGGCAACGGGAACACCCCATCCGTGCAGGGTTGGTCGACCGAGATTGATGGCGGCATAGATTAGACCGGGGACGACCATGCCGCCGGCCGCCGCTGCGACGGGCAAGATCGCCTTCCGCGTCGTATTCAATTCGCCGACCAGAAACTCCCTCTTGATCTCGAGTCCGACGAGCAAGAAGAACAAGGCCATGAACAGATCATTGATCCACATTTCGATCGGCATGGAGAGGGAGAAATCACCAAGGCCAATGGAAAAAGCCGTTTCGTGCCAGAGATCTCCATAGCTTGTCGACCACGGGGAATTCGACCAAATGATTGCCGCAAAGGCGGCCGCCAAAAGGACTATACCGCCTGATGATTGCAGCCGGGCAAACTCACGAAACGGCCGTGTCAGGCGCGCCGCCGACGTGGGTTCGTGGATGTTCTTTGTCTGCCGCGCGCCACTAACGTTATGGTTCCGTTGGTTCGATGGAGCCGTCCTCAACTCTTGTACCAGACCCTATGCGCCCATTTCCTGATATGTCGTTGCGATCTTTTCGATCGCGAGC
>DATIPL010000293.1:0-5369 GCA_035471965.1 Gammaproteobacteria bacterium | reverse complement strand
GCAGGATCGGAGAAAGATAAGCGTCCACCACCGTAGTGTCGCCGCGGCTTACCAGCTTCATCAGCGGGCTTACCTGGTGCGACGCGGAGATCTGGGTGAAACCCAGGTGCCGCGCGATTTCCATCGCCTCGCACTCGTGTTTCTGGTAGCGGTAACCGTGCATGAAGACGAAGGCGACGGATCGGATGCCGTCCTCGAAGGCGGTTTCGAGGGCCATCCTGACGCCACTGTGATCCAGCGGCTCGAGCTCCTCGCCGCCGGCGCTGTAGCGCTCGTTCACTTCCGCCACGCGTTCGTAGAGCGTTTCCGGAAGCTGAATCTGTCTGGAAAAGAGATCCGGGCGGGTCTGATAGCCGATGCGAAGCGCGTCGCGAAAGCCGCGCGTGGTCACCAGCAGCGTACGGTCCCCCTTGCGTTCCAGCAGCGCGTTGGTGGCGACGGTCGTGCCCATCTTGACCGCTTCGATGCTGTCGGCAGTCACGCGTTCGCCGCGGGGAATATCCAGGAGGTCGCGAATGCCCTGTACCGCGGCGTCGCGATAATGCCCGGGGTTTTCGGAAAGAAGCTTGTGGGTGAGCAGTGCGCCGTCGGGCCGCCGCGCGACCACGTCGGTGAAGGTTCCACCGCGATCGATCCAGAACTGCCATTTTGCCCCAGCGCGCGCGCCCATGGTGATGCGTTGACCCGGTGAAAAAGATGGTTACGGGATCAGCGGAAGAATGCCACCAGCCGTCGATTCCGCCGTTCCCGCTGAAATATATTCACTCTGACTCCGTATTGGAAATCGGCGACCCGATTTGTTGTATCCTTCGCCGTATTGGAGACTGGTGACCGCTCACACGGAGACCGACACATGACCAAGGCGATTCGAATACACCAGACCGGCGGGCCGGAAGTGCTCAAATGGGAAGACGTGCAGGTCGGCGATCCCGGAGAAGGCGAAATTCGCGTTCGGCACGCCGCCATCGGTCTCAACTACATCGACGTGTATTTCCGCAGCGGGCTCTATCCCGGGCCGGAATTGCCCTTCAGCCTGGGCCTGGAGGCGGCAGGGGTGGTCGAGGCGGTGGGGAAGGGCGTTGATGACCTGTCGGAAGGCGACCGAGTGGCCTATGCGGCGCCGCCCATCGGCGCCTACGCGGAGGCGCGGGTCATGCCGGCGAGGAAGGCGGTGAAAATCCCCGACGGCATCGAGGACCGGCAGGCGGCGGCGATGATGCTTCAGGGAATGACCAGCGAATATCTGCTGCGCCGCTGTTATCCGGTGAAAAAAGGCCAGACCATACTTTTCCACGCCGCGGCCGGCGGCGTCGGTCTGATCGCGTGCCAGTGGGCCAAGCATCTGGGCGCGACGGTGATCGGGACCGTCGGGAGCAAGGAGAAAGCCGAGCTTGCCAAGGCCCACGGCTGCGACCACGCGATCTTGTATAACGAGGAAAGCTTCGTCGAGCGGGTGAAGGAACTCACCGACGGCAAAGGCGTTCCCGTGGTTTATGACGGTGTCGGCAAGTCCACCTTCATGGGCTCCCTGGACTGCCTCCAGCCCCGCGGCATGCTGGTGAGCTACGGTCAGGCGTCGGGTTCGGTTGAACCTCTGAACGTCGGCATCCTGAGCCAGAAGGGCTCACTTTACCTCACCCGGCCAACGCTGATGACCTACACCGCGTCAAGGGAGGATACGCTCGAATCTTCAGGCGCGCTTTTCGACGTGGTCGAGAAAGGCGTAGTGAAAATCGAAATCAACCAGAGCTTTGCGCTCAAAGACGCCGCCGATGCCCATCGGGCGCTGGAGGGCAGAAAGACGACGGGGTCGACGGTGCTGATACCCTAGTGATAGGTAACATGAACCTATCCGAAAATTGCTGCGCTCAGCCTGACGGCGTTAAAAACCGGCTCGAAATGCTCATTTACTGGCGTGTAAACTCCGCTTTTCCGCCTGTTTTTGCCTTGTCTCGCCTGCGCTCGCTAATTTTGAGATAGGTTCATTTGACACGTGACATGTTACGTGTCACTTGTCACTTGTTACTTCATTCCGGCAGCCAGCCGAACTCTTCTACGCTCCTGAACAGATCGGTGTCGCTGACGATGCCGATGGGCAGCTCGTTTTGCGCCACCACCACCCGGCGAATATTGGCATCGATCATCTGCGACGAGCAGTCGTAAAGCGACATATCCACCGGCACCGTCACCAGCGGCATGGTGGCAATCTCTTCGACGTTGACCTTTGCCGGTGAACGATTGGCGTGGACGATGCGCGAGACCACGTCCCGCTGGGTCATGATGCCCCATTCGCCGTCACCTGCCGGCTCTATGAGCACGCTGCTGATGCCGTGCTCGCGCATCAGATGCATGGCGTCGCTGACTTTGGTTCCCGCCTTCACCGTTATCGGCATCCGGGTCATGATGTCGCCTACGGTGGTGGGCGTACGGCCAGACTCCTCCATCTCTTCGAACGGCCGCTCGACGCGACGCGCCTCCCGCTCCCGTCTTTCTGCCTCGATGGCCTCGAGCCTCTGCTGCTGCCTTGCCTTCAGGTCGATTTCGCCTTCCATGCGCTCGATCATCGCATCGGCGAATCCGCTGGTGGAAACCTCGGTTGCGCCTTCCATCTGCCGGGCGAAATCGTAAGTGACGATTTTACCCTTCACGGTCTCCGCGTAGGCCTGGCTGATGAGCTCTGCGGCCCTGGTCCAGCCGATGTACTCCAGCATCATTACCCCGCTGAACAACAGCGAACCCGGATTCACCTTGTCCTGGCCGGCGTACTTGGGCGCCGTGCCGTGAGTGGCTTCGAATACCGCAACGTGATCGGCCATATTGGCGCCGGGCGCGATGCCCATGCCGCCGACCTCGGCGGCGCACGCGTCCGAAAGGTAGTCGCCGTTCAGGTTCATGGTGGCCAGCACGTCGAACTCCGCCGGGCGCAGGAGCATCAGCTGGAAAATAATGTCCGCAATTCGATCCTTTATGACGATTTTTCCCTCGGGGCGCTTACCGCCGTGCTGGCTATAGAGTTCCTCCTCGGTAATGGTCTGTTCGCCGAATTCTTCGCGGGCGACCTCGTAGCCCCAGTTGCGAAACGCCCCCTCGGTGAATTTCATGATGTTGCCCTTGTGCACCAGGGTAACGCTCTCGCGATCGTGATCGATCGCGTATTGGATAGCCTTGCGCACAAGACGCTTGGTAGCAAATGGACTGATCGGTTTGATACCGAGTCCCGCGTGCTCGAAGAACTCGACCTTCATTTCCTGGCGCAGGAATTCCGCCAGCTTTTCGTTCTCCGGCGTTCCCGACTGATACTCGATACCCGAGTACACGTCCTCGCTGTTCTCCCTGAAGATGACGATGTCCACTTTTTCAGGCTCCTTGAGCGGCGAGGGCACGCCATCGTAGTGCTTGACCGGGCGGACGCAGGCGTAGAGATCGAGCTCCTGGCGGAGCGACACGTTGAGGGAGCGGAAACCGCCGCCCACGGGAGTGGTGAGCGGGCCCTTGATGGACACGATTAAATCTTTGAGCGCCTCCAGGGACTCCGCCGGGAAATAATCCCCATCGTAGATGCCGCCGGCCTTTTCACCCATGAAGAGCTCGCACCAGTGGACCTTGCGTTTTCCATCGTAGGCCCTTTGAATCGCAGCATCCCAGATACGCAGGCAGGCGCGGGTGATGTCCGGGCCGATACCGTCGCCTTCGATATAGCCCAGGATCGGGTTGTCGGGAACGGCGAGCTTGCCATCCTTTACCGTGATTTTTTCTCCCCCTTCCGGGATAACGATGTGCTTATAGCTCATGACGGATCCTCGACTGATCGTTATACTGGCAAATCAATAAATTAGCGGTGCGCTCCGCCGCCTCTCCGCGTCAGGCGCGGGGCCCGCGCGAAGGCGGGCAGCGCGCCTCGCAGTCTGAAACATATGGCGGGCCTGAAAGGTGGAAATCAGACGGGCACCCCGGAGAAGGTCTTTACGACCTTTTGTACATTAGGGCAATCATAACCCAGCCTAAAGCCAAGGATGACAGTTCGAAAGCAGAGGCAGCAATCGGTCGGGATGGATTCAGACAGCGACATGCCCCGTCTCCAGGACGACCTGCGGTACCAGCACCGGATTTTGCAGCAGGTCTCAAGGACTTTTGCCCTGACGATTCCCCAGCTCCCGCCGGATCTCTACCGCGTGGTCAGCAACGCTTACCTACTGTGTCGGATTGCCGACACCATCGAGGACGAAGCGGCCCTATCGGCGGAGGACAAGCTGCATTTTTCCAGGGCCTTTACCGCTGTGCTCGGCGGAAAGCTGGAAGCCGCCGATTTCGCCCGGGATCTCCACCCGCTCTTGTCCGGCAGCACCCTTCCGCCGGAGCGGGACCTGGTCTTGAACACTCCGGCGGTGGTGCGCGTCACTCACAGCTTCTCCACAAGGCAACGCTCCGCACTGGAGCGGTGCGTGCGGATCATGTCCCTGGGAATGGCGCAATTTCAGCTCAACGCGACTCTAGAGGGGCTCGAGGACGTGGCCCATCTGGACCGTTACTGCTACCACGTGGCCGGCGTGGTCGGCGAGATGCTGACCGAGCTTTTCTGCGAGCACTCCGAGGCCATCGATCGCAACCGGGACAGGCTGCTCCGCCTGGCGGTGTCATTCGGTCAGGGATTGCAGATGACCAATATACTCAAGGACATTTGGGAGGATCGGCGGCGGGGGGCGTGCTGGTTGCCGCGGGACGTATTCCAGGACGTCGGTTTCGATCTTTCGACGCTCGATTCGCGGAATCACGGCGAGAGGTTTCAGCGCGGTCTGACGGAACTCATTGCCATCGCCAATCTCCATCTGGAGGATGCACTTGCGTATACGTTGCTGATTCCGAAGGACGAAACCGGCATTCGCCGCTTCTGCCTTTGGGCTCTGGGAATGGCGGTGCTGACTTTGAGAAAGATTTATCGGCGCCTTGACTTCACCTCGGGACAGGATGTGAAGATAACGAGACGAAGCGTGAAAGCCACCATTCTGGTGACCAACATAACCGTAAACAGGGACAGTATACTGCGCCTGCTTTTCGAGTATCTCACCCGGCCGCTCCCGGCACCCAACGGCCATCAGCGGGCGCTTTCGACGTAAGTGCCGTTTCCCCACTTGACGCAAGGGCGTTGAGCGATTGAAAGCTGATCAAGGCGGAATCGAATATGTCTGAGGCGTTAATCGATGCATCGCTGCAGTGGAGTAAGGCATACAATAGACGGTGTTGCGCTTTCGTGGCAGTGGAAAGACGGCTTGAAACAGTCTGCGTTTCGGGACGCCACCATATTTCAATGCGGGGGAGCTGATGGTCAATAGTCGTTTTCAATCCGCGGTCGTTAGCGATCCCGCCCCGCC
>DATIPL010000292.1:0-2532 GCA_035471965.1 Gammaproteobacteria bacterium | reverse complement strand
CGTAGCGAGACTTGCGTGCGGGTATCCCAGCGAATCCCGATGGCGCCGCCGTACGTCGGTTTGGTCTCCGTGTAGGTATCGTAGACCTCCCAGTTGCACAAAAGTCGGTTTCCACGGATCTGAAGTGATTGAAGGAGCGGGTTTTTCTGCTCGATTCGGTAGTGCGAGCTAAGTTCACCGTCAGTGAGGTTAAGCCGCACGGGATTCGAGCTGTCTTTCAGGTACGCGGGCGACCGGCAGCTTAGGGGCTGCGTGCAATCTGCATTTTCAGGCGGCTGTGTTCGATGCTGAGGTTGATCCACTCGGTGGTCAGGGTCTTGAAGCGCTTGTAGTTGCGGATCTGGCGCCGCACTTCCTGGACCTGGTCGCGCGGGACGTACTCGGTTCGACTCTTCATCTCCCGGGTGTAGCTGAGCTGGTAGTAAGGCCCGCTTTGGCTGTTGGGGTCTCTGTACTGGCGGGTGAGCGATCCTGGCCGCATGTCTTCGATAGCGGCGAGCTCCGTCTTGATCTTACGGATGCGCTTTTCGAGTGAGGCGAGGCGTTTGTCTGTCATGGATAAGTAGCATATACATGCTATATAATGCGCGTCAATGGTGACCGTGTGCTGAGGAGGAGACCGCCGCAGTGAAACGTAGCAAAGCCTGCGTGCTGGGCAGAGCGCGAGCTGGCATGGAAGTGCGCTTCGAAGAACAGGATCTCACCTCGTTCTCCGGGCTGGTCATCTTCCAGGGGCTGTTCGCCCGGCTGCGGCTGAAGGAGCGGCTGTGGCGCTGCTTTCGCCACCGGGACGACCGCTTTATCTATGCCGATCACCTGATCGTACTGATGCTCATCGTGCATCTGCTGTTGGGCTTTCGGGAGTTGCGCGATACGCAATACTACCGCGAGGACGAGATGGTCAAACGGCTGCTGGGGCTTAAGCACCTGCCGGAGGTCTCGACGATCAGCCGGGCGCTGGCCTGCGCCGACGGGAAGAGCGTCGTGAACCTGCGTGCAGAGAACCGCGGGCTGGTGCTGGAGCGGCTGCAGGCGCTTCGGCTATCGCGCGTCACGGTGGACTTCGACGGCTCGGTCCAAAGCACGAGTCGGCATGCTGAAGGGACGGCGGTCGGCTTCAACAAGAAGAAGAAAGGCGCGCGCAGCTACTACCCGCTGTTTTGCACGATCGCCCAGACGGGACAAGTGTTCGATGTGTACCACCGGCCTGGCAACGTGCACGACTCCAATGGCGCCAAAGCCTTCATCAGCGCGTGCCTGGAGGCGATTCGGGCGGCCCTGCCGGGGGTGAAGTTGGAGGTGCGCATCGACAGCGCCTTCTTCAGCGAGGACATCGTCAAGGCGCTGAAGGCGGCACGTGCCGAATTCACGATCTCGGTGCCGTTCGAGCGCCTCACCGAGCTCAAAGGCATGATCGAGCAGCGTCAGCGCTGGCGGCGACTGGACGGGGAGACAAGCTACTTCGAAGCCGACTGGAAGCCGAAGAGCTGGAGCAAGCGCTATCGCTTCGTGTTCATTCGCAAGCGCGTGAAGCGCCAGCACAAGGCCCCGATTCAGCTCGATCTCTTCATCCCGCACGAGCAAGGCCAAGAGTTCAAGGTCATCGTCAGCAGCAAACGGCAGCGCGCTAAGCATGTCGTCATCTTCCATGAAGGGCGCGGATCGCAAGAAGGGATCTTCGCGGAGTTGAAGTCGCACTGTCACATGGACTACGTGCCGGTGACTACCTTGCACGGCAACCAGATCTATCTGCTCGCTGGCATGCTGGCGCACAACCTCGGCCGCGAGCTGCAGATGATCGCCTATCCGCCGCAGCGCAAGATCACCCCAAAGCGAACCGCATTGTGGGCTTTTGAAAAGCTCGGCACCTTGCAGCGCAAGCTCATCCAGCGCGCTGGCCGGCTGCTGCGACCCGCCGGCAAGCTCGTCCTATCGATGACGTCCAACGAAATCGTCGAAACCGAGCTGTTGCACTATCTCGAAGCCCTTGACGTTGCTCCGTAAATCGCCAAAGTGTGTGCAACGCTGGGGTTATGTCAGCCCCTGAATCCGTGTGCCCGATTGAAACCGAACCGTTCGCGCCGGATCGAGGCCGCCATCAAGGCTGAGCCGGCCCGTCCCCTCGCCTTTCGGGCACCTGAATCTTTCCCTTTCCTTCGGAAACGCCGGCGCGTCACGGCGCAAGCCAGAACCCGCCCGTCCCGAACGGCGGCGCGGGTGATGATGGGGATGGCGAAGCGGTCAGAGCAAGAGATCGCCACGGGGCGGCCCTCGGCTCGGGTGTGCCGGATCGGCCGACTCCGAATGGCAGCCGAGGTGCTCCAATATCCGTTCTATGACCGGCGGATCCTCGATACTGGCGATCACCTTGAGCTTGCCGCCGCAGCGCCGGCAGACTTCGATGGCGCAAGGCTTTCAGCGAAAACGATTGGTAGCCAGAGCTCGATCCCTGCCGTCGTTCCGGAAAATCCCTGAGGCGCGACGCCGATGACTTGAAAGGGCTGCTGTCCCACCTGAATGGGTTCACCAATC
>DATIPL010000291.1:0-3646 GCA_035471965.1 Gammaproteobacteria bacterium | reverse complement strand
GGGGAGATACCGCGGTTTAGAATTCCACGCCGACGCGGAGCCAAGAGCGGAGCCCGAGAACATTCGGTCTGAACGATCCGGAGCTTTTTCATGCCTATACGCCATGTTGTCGGTCTTTTCGTCGATCCCAAAGCCGAGTGGCGGCGCATTCAGGAAAAGAACTACAGCGTCTCCGCCTGCATTTTCGGGCACACCATGATCTTGTCGCTGATACCCGCCGTTTCGGGATTTATCGGTACCACCCGGATCGGCTGGCAGATCGGCGCCGGCGCGCCGGTGAAGTTGACCATGGCGAGCGCGGGTCAAATCGCGGTCCTCTACTATCTCGCCATGATTGCCGCGGTCATCTGCGTGGGCACGGTGATTCGCTGGATGGGTCAGACCTATGGCGCCAGTCGCCCGTTGTCCGAATGCATGGTGCTTGCCTCTTACACGGCGTCGCCACTGTTCTTGATCGGAATCCTGCAGCTGTATCCGGTCTTGTGGCTCAATTTCGTGGTCGGACTGCTGGCGCTCGGTTACACCGCCTACGTATTTTATTCCGGCGTGCCAATCATGATGCAGATCTCGCAGGAGCGGGGCTTCCTTTTTGGATCGGCCGTCCTGGCCTTCGGCCTGGTGACGCTGGTCGCTATGCTGGCGGTCACGGTCATGCTCTGGGGAGCGGGCTTCGCGCCGGCATTCACCCAATAATCGGACCATCGATCAAACCGGCGAAAGAGGAGACGGAGCGGATATGACGCAGGCGGAAACCTATAACTACAAGGTCGTCAGACAGTTCGCCATCATGACCATCGTCTGGGGCATCGTAGGCATGACGGTGGGCGTTTACATCGCCGCCGAGCTGGCCTGGCCGGCGCTTAACTTCGACCTGCCCTGGCTCACCTACAGTCGCTTGAGGCCGCTGCATACCAACGCGGTCATTTTCGCCTTCGGCGGCTCGGCCCTGTTCGCGACTTCGTACTACGTCGTGCAGCGCACCTGTCACGTTCGTCTTTACGCCGAGCGGCTGGCTTCCTTCACCTTCTGGGGCTGGCAGGCCGTGATTCTGCTGGCGGCGGTCACGCTGCCGCTGGGGATCACCACCACCAAGGAATACGCCGAGCTCGAATGGCCCATCGATATTCTGATCACGGTCGTTTGGTTGTCCTACGCCGTCGTGTTCTTCGGCACCCTGGCGAAGCGCCGGGTCAAGCACATATTCGTTGCCAACTGGTTTTACGGCGCCTTCATTCTCACCGTTGCCTTGCTCCACGTGGTCAACAGCGCGGCCGTGCCGGTGGGACTCTGGAAGTCCTACTCGGTCTACGCGGGGGTTCAGGATGCAATGGTTCAGTGGTGGTATGGGCATAACGCCGTGGGCTTTTTTCTGACCGCCGGTTTCCTCGGAATCATGTACTACTTCGTGCCCAAGCAGGCGAACAGGCCGATCTATTCCTACCGCCTCTCAATCGTCCACTTCTGGGCGCTGGTGTTCACCTACATCTGGGCGGGGCCCCATCACCTGCACTACACGGCGCTGCCGGACTGGGCGCAGTCCCTGGGAATGGTGATGTCGCTCATTCTGCTGGCGCCTTCCTGGGGCGGGATGATCAACGGCATCATGACGCTGTCCGGTGCGTGGGAGAAGCTTCGAACGGATCCGGTGCTGCGATTTCTCATCGTCTCGATCTCTTTCTACGGCATGTCCACTTTCGAGGGACCGATGATGTCCATCAAGACGGTGAACGCGCTGTCTCACTACACCGATTGGACCATCGGGCACGTCCACTCCGGGGCGCTGGGCTGGGTGGCGCTGATTTCGCTCGGGGCGATGTACTACCTGATTCCGCGCCTTTTCGGACGGGAGCTTTACAGCCTGAAGCTGGTCGAGGTGCACTTCTGGATCTCGACGGTGGGCATCGTTCTCTACATTACGGCAATGTGGGTATCCGGAGTGATGCAGGGACTCATGTGGCGCGCGGTTAATCAGGACGGGACCCTGACCTACAGCTTCGTCGAGTCGGTTCAGGCGATGCACCCGTTCTACGTCACCCGGTTCCTGGGGGGGCTGGCGTTCCTGGCCGGTACCCTGGTGATGGCCTACAACCTGTGGAAAAGCATCGCCGGTGCCCGGGCGGTCGAGGCGCCGATCCCGGCGCCGGCTCATTAGAGGCTGCGTACCATGGCCAAGGGACACGAATCGGTCGAAACAAACGTCGGTATTCTTATCGTGCTGACGCTCGTCGTCGTGAGCATCGGTTTCATCGCCATTGTGCCGCCTTTGTTCTTCCAGCCCAGCCTTACACGGCCCGTCGCGGGCTTGAAGCCCTACGCGCCGCTGGAGCTCGAGGGGCGCGATATCTACATCCGAGAGTCGTGCATGGTTTGCCATTCGCAGATGATCCGGCCGTTCCGCGCCGAAACCGAGCGCTACGGCCATTATTCCGTCGCCGGGGAGTTCGTGTACGACCGTCCGTTTCAGTGGGGATCGAAGCGCACCGGGCCGGACCTGCACCGCGTAGGTGGTCGATACAGCGATGATTGGCACCGCGTGCACCTGATTAATCCGCGTGACGTCGTGCCCGAGTCAATCATGCCCGGGTACCCCTGGCTCGAAGACACGCCGTTGAGAGCGGACACGATTCAGAAAAAAATGCAGGTGCTGAAACGCCTCGGTCACCCCTACACGGACGAGGAGATTGAAACCGCGCCGGCGGCGCTGGAGGGGAAGACCGAGATGGACGCGATCATCGCATATCTCCAGTCGCTCGGCACCGCGATCAAGACCCGGAGGTAAGCCATGGACGGGGCGTTGTTGCATTCCATATGGACGGTGCTGCTGCTGGTGATTTTCGTCGGAATCGTCGTCTGGGTATTCGTCATCAAGCGCGCCAGGGATTTCGACCAGGCCGCGCGCATGCCGCTGGAGCAGGAGGAGATCGATAGAAAAACCACAGAGGGCAAAGGGCGCAGCCAATGAGTGATTTCAACAGCCCCATCTGGAGCATCGTCATAATCATCGCCACGCTCGGCGGAATCGCCGGCCTGTGGCTGCTGGCAGTGTGGCAGTCCAGGGTCGGAGCGTCCGATCAAAAAGAGACCACCGGCCACGTCTGGGACGAGGACCTGAGGGAGCTCAACAATCCGCTGCCACTGTGGTGGCGTAACCTGTTCTATATCACCCTGGTTTTCGGCGTCGTATACCTGATCCTTTACCCCGGTCTCGGGTCCTTCGACATGCTGCTCAACTGGACGCAGACCAAGCAGTACGAGGAGCAGATGGCCGAGGCGGAGGCGCGTTACGGGCCCATATTTGAGAAGTATCTCAGCCAACCCATAGAGGCGGTTGCTCAAAATCCGGAAGCGCTGAAGATCGGGGAGCGACTCTACGCCAGCTACTGCACCGTTTGCCACGGCTCTGACGCCGGCGGCGTTGTCGGATTTCCGAACCTGAGAGACGGCGAATGGCTTTACGGCGGCACGCCGGAGGCCATAGAGACCAGCATCCTCGGGGGCCGAAACGGCGTCATGCCCGCCTGGAAGGCCCCGCTGGGCGGCGACGAGGGGGTGGACCAGGTGGCGGCATACGTGCTGAGCCTGAGCGGACGCAACGTGGACGACGCCCGGGCCACGGCGGGAAAGATCAAATACGACATGTTCTGTA
>DATIPL010000290.1:0-2349 GCA_035471965.1 Gammaproteobacteria bacterium | reverse complement strand
CGTCGTCGACAGTGAGGCGGACCCCGCCCGGTCACTGGTCGATCAGATTGTGGCTGCTCATCCGCAAACGCCGTCCACTGTGCAGATTCTCAGGAATCCGCAAAGCGCCTGCAGTCTCAAATGCAGCAGCCTCATCCAGGTGATCTCGGGGCTCGATCGCAGGTATGGGGTCGTCGCCCTGCTCGATACCGACGTCGTCCCGCATCCCCGCTGGCTTCGCGACATGGTCGCGCCGCTGAAAGATCCGCAGGTTGGCGCCGCCACCGGAAACCGCTGGTTCGCGCCCTCTCCACCATCGTGGCCCAATCTCTGCCGCTATGCGTGGAACGCGGCCGCGGTGGTCTGGATGTACCGGCTCGGGATTGCCTGGGGCGGCTCGATGGCGCTCAAACGATGCGTAATAGACGAAGGTCATGCGTTGTCGGACTGGAGCCGCGCCTATGGCGAAGATACCGCCATCAACCCCTCTCTCAGAAGGCTTGGCCTGCGCCTGGAGTTCGTGCCTTCCGGCATCATCACGGAGCGCAGCAGCTGCGATAGTTCTCAGCTCTTGAACTGGGTGACCCGCCAGCTGTTGTCTTGCCGGCTGCACCACGCGGGTTGGAAGCTCGTCCTTTTCCACGGGATGGCGAGCAGCGCGGCGCTGGGATCGGCGGCTTTGATCTTCTTTGCCGCTCTCGCGCTCCGTTACGGGGAACTGGCCGTGCTGACGGGCGCGGTGCTGGCCGCATTTTTTCTGATTCCATTTGCCTTGCTGCTGATTCTGGAATCCAGCGTCAGGGGCGCTTCCGGTGACCGGAATCGGGCATCAGGACGGATGCGGCATCCCGTGAGCGCGTTCAAGCTGATGCTCGCGGTGGTGTTGACGCAGATTCTGTACACCTACGTCCTGGTCAGAGCTGCGACCATGAGATCCGTCGCATGGCGCGGTGCCCGCTATGAAATCGTTGGCCGAGGCCGGATCCGGCTTGTGGAATACAGCCCATGGACCAGGAGCGCCCTGTCGTTAATCCCCCGGGCGCCCGGCGCATCGCTTCGACGGAGCTCTTGAGGCGTTGCGGCGGGTGAGCCCGCGTTGATCGTGTGGCCTGGATAATGAACGCAGCGCGCCGTGCTCCTGGTTGACGTCAGCTTCACCGCCCACTGCACCGCTCCCACGGGCGTTCAGCGGATCACCCGCGAGGTTTATCGAGAGCTCGGTCGGCAAGGTAAAGCTCTGCCTGTCTGTTTCGATCGATGGCTCGGAAGCTGGCGACTGCTGAACCCGGGCGAGCAGGCGCGATTGGATTCCCCCTCCGTAGGGCGCTATACGAACAACCGCCACTCATGGAGCCTGGGGGATGCCGCGCTCGGAACGTGCGCCCGATTGCTGCCGCATCTGTTCAGAAATGTCGGCCTGCCGCGAGGGAAACTCGACGGCCTCGTCGTGCCCGAGAAGCTTGAAAGTCGAACCCCGCGGGAGCTTCGAATGATGAGGGCGCGGATCTCCGGGGCCAGCGTCGCGGTATTCCACGATCTCATCCCGGTCAAGTTTCCGCAGTACGCCACCCGGAGGTCGTCGAAGGAGTTTCCGCGCTACCTGGAATCGCTGCTGCATTACGACGGAGTGGCCGCCGTATCGGAATCGTCCAGGCAGGATTTGCTGGACTACTGGGCCAATGAAGGCGTGCGGAATCTGCCGCCGGTGGAGGCGATCTCACCGGGGACAGAGCCGCTGTTCACGCAGCGAGCGGGACCGAACGACGCTTCCGCCCTGCGGCCCCGGGTGCTGATGGTCGCAACCCTGGAAAAGCGAAAAAATCATGCGGCGGTTCTCGAGGCATGCGAGCTGCTGTGGACACAGGGCATCGACTTCCAGCTCACCCTGGCGGGGCGTCTGAGCAAAGATACGGGCCGCGACGTGCTCGAGCAGATCCGAACGCTGGAAAACAAGCGCCGGCCCGTCTCTTGGATTGGACATATCGGCGACGAGGAACTGAGGGAACTTTATCAGACCTGCCGGTTCACCCTCCATCCTTCCCTCTATGAAGGCTTCGGCCTGCCGGTGCTCGAAAGCCTGAGCGCCGGCAAACCCTGCATCGTCACCGACCGAGGCGCACTGGCGCAGGTTGCCGAGGCGGGCGGCTGTCATGTCCTCGACGATCCGACGCCGAAAGCGGTCGCCGGCGCCATCCGCGAGCTGTTGCTGGACTCGGTGCTCTACGAGCGCCTGGTGGGAGAGTGCAGGAAAAGGCGATTCAAGCGGTGGGACAGCTACTGCGACGAGCTCACCCTCTGGCAGCGGTCGTTGAAGAAACGCGCTGTCGATTGAGGCAGAACCTCCCAAAGACCTTTAGTTGTTATTGCTGC
>DATIPL010000289.1:0-2130 GCA_035471965.1 Gammaproteobacteria bacterium | reverse complement strand
GGTATTTTCGGAACCGGATTCCACATCGACGGTTTGTTCGAAGTTCGATGTCTCGCTAAATGTCCATTTGTAATCGATTCCGAGCGTCCCGATCACGCCGCTTTCGCTCGTGCCGTCGGCGAAATCGAGACTCCTCTGACCGACACCGACTTCCCCGCTCAATAAGTGGGCCGGTGTGTCGATGAACCGGTGACCATAACCGACAGCCACACTGAGTTGCTGATCCACGCCACTGAAGCGGTCCTTGCGCCAGTTGACCTCGCCGAACAGATAGTTGTGTTCGGAAAAGCTATAAGCCGTTTTCCCACCGGCCTTGTATGCTTCGGCTGTAGTCATGCCGCCTTCTTCGGCGCCGTTGGCCGCCGCATTGAAGCTGTGCGTCCAGGAATCTTGCTCGTAGGAGATCTTGAATTTCGTGTTGTAACTCGTCGTGTCCGTATTTCCCGATGTGCTGAGGAAACCGAGCGATGCGGTACCCGTCCACGGATCTTCCTCCGCCACGATTTCGGCTTGCGCATATGCCGCGGCAGGGGACACGATGAAGACTACGGCCAGTGCGCTGTTCCGCAGCATGTAAATCTCCAGTTGATCGACTGCAAAATAAAAGACAGCCCGAGTCGCCGCGAACGGGCAGCATCGAGCGGCGCGCAATGGTAATCAAATCGCCGGCAAAATGCACCAGCGGCGGTTCAGCTACGGATTTTCCAGCGGCGGCAAGGACTTCAGATAAGCGGCGATGGCCAGGCGGTCCTCGCGCGTCAGCTTGCTCGTGCTGTCGTCGATGACGTCGGCCATGGAACTGCCGGCAAAATCGCCGTCGGGCAGCATGCCGATATCGAGGAAATATTCGATGTCTCTCGCCGACCAGCGGCCGATACCGTCGGCGCGATGCGGCGTGATGTTGGGTATGCGCTCGTCGCCCAGTTGGCTGCCTGCCAGCTCGAGGTCTGTTTGCCGCACGCCGAGATCGCTCCGCGGCGTATGGCACTCTCCGCAATGCCCGAGGTGGCGCACGAGATAGGCGCCCCTGTTCCACGGCTCGTCTCTGGACGCGTCGGGCACGAAACGTCCAGGTGAAAAGTTGAGCTTTTTCCACGTACCCGCCGTCACGCGGCTCGACATGTACCACGCGAGCTCGTGCTCTCTGTTTTCCTTTTGCACCGGTTCCAGGCTGAACAGGTACGCTTTCATCGCGACGAGATCGTCGCGACTCACGCCGGTATACGAAGTGTAGGGAAATGCGGGATAATAGTGTTCGCCTTCGGGACTCACGCCTTCCCAGAAGGCCTTCACGAATTCGTCGTCGGACCAGCCGCCGATCCCGGTTTCCGGATCCGGTGTGATGTTCGGTGAATAGAAGGTGCCGAACGGCGATTCCATGGCGCGACCGCCGGCGAGCGGCTGTGCATCTTCGCTGTCTTCCGTATGGCAGGTAATGCAGCCGCCCGCAAACAGCAGGTACTGGCCGCGCTCGACGACGCCCTCCTGACCGAATGCATTGACGGCCGCCAGAAGTATGGCGGCCGTCAATATTATCGTCGGTAGTCTTTTAATCGTGATCGTGCTCAACGCGGAAGCGATCATGGCAGCCGCGGCAGGCGCCGCCGAGTTCCCTGAATGCTCCGTCAATGGCTTGCGAATCGCCGCTTTCGGCAGCTTTCGCGAACGCCGCCGATGCTTGCTGGATCTTTTCGATCGCGGCCGCAAATTCCTCGGGTTCCTCCCAGATGACCGGCAAGGCCTCCGAATCGCCGACGTTCGAACCCTCCGGGAAAAGATGCTCGAATTCCCTGGCGTTATTCGCCATGGCCTGCGCGTGATTCGCCAACTGGCCCCTGTCATCCACAAGGCCGCGTACCGTCATCGATGCCGCACGAATATGCCCGCTCATGGAGTCCATGATGGCAGTGCGGTAATCGTATGCATCCTCCGGCGTCGTGTCGGCGGCCGCATGGATTGAAAGTCCTACGATAAGACTGACGGCTGTCGTCAGACTGATGACTTTTCGATACATCTTCTCCTCCAGTCGAGTCTTCGTCCGCGAAAAGAGCATATCAGGGACTGCGGCAATTACGCACGTTCTACGTTTTTTCCCGAATCGCCGCCACTCCCTGACCATGCTATGGGTAT
>DATIPL010000288.1:0-2602 GCA_035471965.1 Gammaproteobacteria bacterium | reverse complement strand
AAGACGTTCGCTCAGATAGCCGAACTCATCAGGTCTGACACGGTGTAACGCCAGAACACCTGCGGCGTGAGATTCGGTCAACGAAGCCGAAGCTGACCGCAGGGAAGCAAGATGAGACAGAGAAAGGGGTTGCTGCTTTCTGGCAGCAGCCCCTTGTTCGTGTCGGGAGGTGACAGTACCATGCAGAAGAACCGCATTCGCTACGTCAAGAGCAAGCTCGTCTGGAGAGTGTGTGACGAGAACCTGTCCGAAGTGGCAGGAGAAGCGCTCACTGTTCCCGAGAGGGCTGCAAAGGCTTTCAGGTTTCTCGCTGGCACTGGCAAAGCCGCAGCGCGAGCGGGCGCGTGCCCGGGGGCAACGCGCCGGAGGCGTTCGAGGACCACGAGGATCGAGGGGGCGCCCATCCCTTCCAGGCTCCGCGGATCGCTAAGGTGACGGCATGAAGTACGCCATGGACCTGTTCTGTGGCCTCGGCGGCTGGACGATGGGCGCCGAGCGGACCGGCGCCGTCGAGGTGCGCGTCGCGCTGAATCACGACCCGCGCGCGCTCGAGGCGCACTCCTCCGCGCACCCGCACGTTCAGCACTGGCAGCAGGCGGCCGAGGAGTTTCCGTTCGAGGTGCTGCGCGACCACCTCGGCGGGCAGTGGTTGCTGGCCTCCCCGGTCTGCAAGGACGACAGCTCGTGCGGCAAGCCCGCCGCGCGGGGAACCGGGGGGAACGGGATCGTCGACCTTGCGGCGCTGGTGGCGCAGCGGGCCAGCAACCGTAACACGGCGTGGAGCGTGATCACGGCGGTCGGGGCGCTCGCGCCCGAGGTGGTCCTGGTGGAGAACGTGCCGGGCTTCCTCAAGCGCCCGACCTACCCGGCGTGGAGGCTGGCGCTGGAGTCGCTGGGTTACCAGGTGCGCGAGCACGTGCTGAACGCCGCGGACTACGGTGCGGCTACGGACCGCCCTCGGGCCATCATCACGGCGAGCCGCGGGCGCGTCATCGACCTGGCCCCCACGTGGGGCACGGCGCGGCGCGTGGTGGCGGACTGCCTGGACCCCGACGACCACCCGGGCAACCGATGGGCGGACGTCGAGGCCAAGCCCCCGCGCACGCGCGACCTGATCCGCACCAAGCAGCGCGAGGCTGGACTGCGCCGGGGCATCCTCAACAACGTGGGGGATGGCGTGCGGATGCGGCGCGTGGACGAGCTCGCGCCGACCTTCACGACCAAGACCCTGACCCAGTTGATGCTGGTGGACGGGGACCGGGTGCGCATCCTGAATCCCGCCGAGGGCGCGCGCATCATGGGGTGGCGGGATGATGAGGTGGACCTGTCGGGCTTCACTCGGGGGGACGCGTCGCTGCTTGTGGGCAACGCCATTCCCGTGGACCTGGCCCAGGGCGTGGTGGCGCAGGCGGTGGCAGCTTGAGAGGTGAACCGACTTGAGCAGCAGGACCGACTTGACGGCAAACACAGACCGCACACTCTAGCGCACGTCTCTACCGGGACGCTCAATACGTCTCTCGTGCGCATTCGAGGAAGGATTGACCTGCGACTATTGAGAAGCTACCAGACTTCGCCTGCGGAGTCTGCCCTAACTGCGAACAGTGGCAGCATAAGTCCACTGGCGATTGCATGAATGAGTGCAAGCGCCGCGGACTGCTACCATACTGCGGTACCAGCAACCCAACAACAGAAACCGGCCTTGAAGTGAAAGGCGATACCTGGGAGGATCTTCGATGAAGTTCGACAAGAAGCATAAGCTATTCAAGGCAGCATCAAAAGAAGGCGGCCGATATGCGATGTCGGCCATTCAGGTTTTGAAAGACGGCATCGCCCGTGTCACAAACTGCAAGATGGCTGCCAGAGTTCCCGTTGACATCACAGGCGACAACATTCCTGACAACGGAGTGCTCGTACCTACCGAGTTCGTCAAAAAGGTCATTTCATGCACCAAGAAGGATGAAGTTGACATCTTTCTAGGCATCGAGGCGCGCACACGCAAGCTCTCGATCAACATGCACACCGCCTTCATTGAAGGCGAGTTTCCGAAGGTTGATCGCGTCGTAGAACGTCCGAAATTCGCCATTCGGTTCGGTATAAATACCAAAATGCTCGCGGATCTCGCTGACGCGCTTGGTAGTGACGTGCTGAGAATTAGCGTTCCAGTCGAAATGGACAAAGACACCGGGCCGCAGCTCACGGACAACGTGACGAAACCGATCTACGTCGAGGCTCCGTGTCGCAGCGACAAGAAACCTGATGGCGCGATCATGCCGGTCACGATCGAAACATGAGAGCCAAGATCACCAAGAACAGTGACGACGGTTCATACAATCTCTACGTCAACGGACAATGCAAGATCCACCGCGAGTCGTTTCAGGTTGTAGACTTCGTGATGTCTCGCTTGCGCGGCGCATCGTCAGGTGGATACGAAGTTGACGAGGTTGCAGACAAGATCATTCAGGACGAGCTAACCTGTCCTGAGTGCAACACCCGTTTCTATCCAGAGTAGGAGAATCACAATGGTCAGCGTTACCTTTTCAGAGAAATCGGTGCAAATGGTCGCGCCGAAACTTCAACGCAAGATCGACGGTGGCAGAATCGC
>DATIPL010000287.1:0-6539 GCA_035471965.1 Gammaproteobacteria bacterium | reverse complement strand
GCCCGCGAAATCAGCTGGCAGATGGGCCGGCCGGTTTCCCAGACTCCGGGGGAGATCCGGGGCTTCGAAGAACGGGCCCGGTACATGATCGAGATCGCGCCCCGGTCACTGGGAGAGATCGATGCCGGACACAAAGAGGGTTTCACCCGCTTCGTGCGCCGCGACCCGCTGGGCGTGGTCTTCGTCATCGCTCCCTGGAACTATCCTTATCTCACCGCCGTCAACTCGGTCGTCCCGGCGCTGATGGCGGGCAACGCGGTGCTGCTCAAGCATTCGGCGCAGACGCCGCTTTGCGCCGAGCGTTTCGCCGCCGCCTTCCAGTCCGCCGGGCTTCCGGAGGGCCTCTTTCAATACCTCCACCTGGGTCACCGGGAAGCGCTCGAGCTCATTGCGACCGAAGGCATCGACTTCGTCGCTTTCACCGGGTCGGTGCCGGCCGGCCACGCGGTGCAGGAGGCCGCTGCCAGGCGATTTATCGGCGTCGGTCTCGAGCTGGGCGGCAAGGATCCGGCCTACGTCCGCTTCGACGCGCATCTCCAACAGGCCATCGAAAACGTGGTCGACGGCGCCTTCTTCAACTCCGGACAGTCCTGCTGCGGCATAGAACGCGTGTACGTTCACGAGGATGCGTACGATGCCTTCGTCGAAGGCGCAGCCGAGCTGGTGAACGGGTACCGGTTGGGGAATCCGCTGGATGAGGACACCACCCTCGGCCCCATGGTGAAGGCGCAAGCCGCGGATTTCGTCCGCGGCCAGACGTCCGATGCGCTAAAGGCAGGTGCGAAGGCGATCATCGACCCGACGAGATTCGACGCCGACGCTCCCGGCTCGCCTTACCTTGCTCCCCAGATCCTGCTCGACGTGAATCACTCCATGCGGGTGATGACGGAGGAGAGTTTTGGTCCCGTGGTCGGTATCATGAAGGTGCGATCGGACGACGAGGCGATAGCGCTGATGAACGACAGTGAGTTCGGCCTCACCGCTTCCATCTGGACCCGCGACGAGAAGGCGGCGCTGGATATCGGCGACCGCGTTGCGACCGGGACTTGGTTCATGAACCGCGCCGACTATCTCGACCCCGCCCTCGCGTGGACCGGAGTCAAGGACTCGGGCCGGGGCTGCACCCTGTCCCGTCTCGGCTACGAGCAGCTCACCCGCCCGAAGTCGTATCATCTGCGGGTGAAGGTTTAGGAAGCACGCGTATGCCGAAAATTCGAATATCGAAGACCGAAGATCGAATATCGGGGAAAAGCGTGTGGCAAGCAGTATGCGGTACCTTGCGAAGACGGCACGGCGCATATCGACGGGCGCTACATCGTTCATACCTCATACGACATACTCGTCACGAATCAGTTTTTACTTGTTACGTGTTACGTGTTACTTGTCACCCGTTACTTTCATTAAGAGGATCCAGGGAATCGCGGGCAAGCTCGCTCCTACAGCGGGTTTCGATTGAAGTCGCATCTCGCGTCACCCGTCACGCATCACGAACATGAAAGGACACAACATCGACGTTTCCCGGCTGTCTGGAAACTGGAACTATCCCACCAGCATCCGCTTCGGCCCAGGACGCATCGGCGAGCTCCCGGACGCCTGCAAACAGCTGGGCATGCGCCGGCCGCTGCTGGTCACTGATCCGGGGCTCGCCGCGCTGCCCATGGTTGGAAACGCGGCCGAGCTTTGCCGTGCCGCGGGTTTGAGCTGCGAGGTGTTTGCCAGGGTGCGCGGAAACCCGGTCGAGTCCAATGTCAGTGAAGGCGTCGAGGCTTATCGAGAAGGAAATCACGACGGAGTCGTGGCGTTCGGCGGCGGAAGCGCGCTTGACGCGGGAAAAGCCATCGCCCTGATGGTCGGGCAGACCCGGCCACTGTTCGACTTCGAGGATCGCGACGACTGGTGGACCCGGGTGAATGCCGACGGCATTGCACCGGTCGTCGCGGTGCCGACGACTTCCGGCACCGGCTCGGAGGTCGGTCGCGCCTCGGTCATCACCGATGGGCGCGACCACACCAAGAAAATCATTTTTCATCCGAAGATGATGCCGGCCATCGTCATCGACGATCCCGAGCTGACCGTGGGCCTTCCGTCACACATTACCGCCGCCGTGGGCATGGACGCCTTGTCCCACAATCTCGAGGCATACTGCAGCGCCGTTTATCACCCCATGGCGCAAGGTATCGCTCTCGAGGGCATGCGACTGATCAGAGACTGGCTGCCGGTGGCGTGCAGTGAAGGCGACAACCTCATGGCGCGTGCCCAGATGCAGGTGGCATCCACCATGGGCGCGACGGCGTTTCAAAAAGGTCTGGGCGCCATGCACGCCATGAGCCACCCCTGCGGTGCGGTTCTGGACACCCATCACGGGCTGACCAACGCGGTGGTCATGCCCTACGTGGTGATCTTCAATCGCGCCGAAATCGGGGAGAAGCTGTCCGCACTCGCCCGCTATCTCGATCTGGGCGATCCGTCCTTCGACAGCGTGCTGCGGTGGATACTCGAGCTGCGCGAGCGCATCGGCATACCCCATGCGCTATCCGAAATCGGCGTCGAGGAGAAGCACATCGAAACGCTCGCGCCGATGGCGGAAAAGGATCCCTCGGGGGCGACCAATCCTGTCGCGCTGACGACGAGAAACCTGAGCGTGCTTTTCGATAAAGCCATTCGGGGCGATTTGGGCGAAAACTGAAGGCAGGCGCGACCCTTGTAGCGCTGTCGGCCGACCCAGCGGGTCGGGAATTCGAGCGATTGAAGAGATAGGACCATGTCTCAAAAAAGCAATCTGAAGAAATACAAGATGTATGTAGGCGGTAAGTGGGCCCAGCCGGCCTCCGGTGAGTATTTCGAAAGCTACGATCCCTATACCGCCGAGCCCTGGTGCCTGATTCCGCGGGCCAAAGCGGAAGACGTGGATCGCGCCGTGCAGTCGGCGCAAGAGGCCTTCACCCAGGGCGAATGGCCGAAGCTCAGCGCTACCCAGCGCGGTGTGCTGATGCGAAGGCTAGGCGACCTCATCGCGAAAAACGCCGATGCGCTGGCACGCGTCGAAGTCAAAGACAACGGAAAGCTCATCAGCGAGATGGCGGCGCAGCTCAATTACGTGCCCCAGTGGTACTACTACTACGGCGGGCTTGCGGACAAGATCGAAGGCGCGGTCATTCCCATCGACAAGCCCGCTTTCAACTTTACCCGTCACGAGCCGCTGGGCGTGTGCGCGGCGATCTCGGCGTGGAACTCTCCGCTCATGCTGGCGAGCTGGAAGCTCGCGCCGGCGCTGGCCGCCGGAAACACCGTCGTGCTCAAGCCTTCCGAGTACACCAGCGCATCGGCGCTGGAGTTCGCCCGCCTGGTGGAGGCGGCAGGCTTTCCGCCGGGCGTAATCAATATCGTGACCGGATTCGGTCCAGAGTGCGGCGGGCCGCTGGTGGAACACCCGCTGGTGCGTAAGGTGGCGTTCACCGGCTCGGATCGCACCGGAGAGCACATCTACGCCACCGCGGCCAAGGGCTTGAAACGCGTGAGCCTGGAGCTCGGTGGAAAGTCCCCCAACATCGTCTTCGAAGACTGCGACATGGACGATGCGGTGAAAGGCGCGGTGTCGGGAATTTTTGCCGCCACCGGCCAGACCTGCATAGCCGGTTCCCGGCTGCTGGTGCAGGAAAGAATTCACAACGAGTTCGTGGACAAGCTGGTCGCCTTCGCCAAGACCGCAAAGATGGGCAACCCCATGGAAACCGAAACCCAGGTGGGTCCGGTCACCAATATCCCCCAGTACGAAAAGGTCCTCGGGTACATCGACGTGGCCAAGGAGGAAGGCGCCGAGACGGTTCTCGGCGGCGGCAAGGCGGAACGGCCCGAGTGCGGCAGCGGCTGGTTCGTCGAGCCCACCATCTTCACCGGCGTCAACAACAAGATGCGAATCGCCCAGGAGGAAGTGTTCGGGCCCGTGCTTTCGGTGATTCCGTTCAAAGACGACGACGAGGCCATCGAGGTAGGCAACGACGTCGTCTTCGGCCTTGCCGCGGGCGTCTGGACGCAAAACATCCGCCGCGCCCTGCTCATGTCGGAGCGGCTGCAGGCCGGAACGGTGTGGGTCAACACCTACCGCGCCGTCAGCTACATGTCGCCGTTCGGCGGCTACAAGCGCAGCGGCCTGGGACGCGAGAACGGGCAGGAAGCCATCCGCGAATATATGCAGACGAAGAGCGTGTGGATCTCCACCGCCACCGAGGTGCCGAACCCGTTCGTGATGCGGTAGGTGGTAGACGGCAGATGGGGAAAGAGGTCGCCATACACTTTAAGCTCCCCATCTACCCTCTACTGTCTACCCTCCACTGATGTCGTCCCTTTGCCCAATGCGTGCAGTTTCATCCGAAACCATTCCCCCCGGCCAGCCCTGGTCCGGCGTCCTCGAAAAAGGTCAGCGGCTTCGCATTATCGATCTCGAAGGCCGGCAGGGGGTCGACTTTCTATGCTACAACGCGGATCGGACCGAGGAGCGTTACCACGCGCCCAACACGCTCAAAGCGTCCGGAACGCTGGCGCTCACCAAGGGACACGTGCTCTATTCGGACGAGGCCCGCCCCATTTTCACCCTGGTCGCCGACACCTGCGGCGGCCATGACACCATCGGCGGCTGCTGCAGCGCGCCAAGCAACGCCTTGCTCTACCACGTGCACGACTGCCCGGGGTGCCGGGAAAATTTTCTTCGGGCGCTCGCGGCCTACGGCATGGACCGCCGTGACCTCGTTCCCAACGTCAATTTCTTCTGCAACGTCCCGGTCGGCGCCGGTGGCCGCCTGGCCGACACGGTGTTCGCTGTTAGCCGCTCCAGGGCCGATGACTACGTCGAGCTCCGCGCCGAGATGCGCGCCCTGGCGGTAATTTCCAACTGCCCGCAGGTGAATAATCCCTGCAACGACTGCCGGCCTTCGCCCATCCGGGTGGAAATCGTGGCCTGATCGGACCCCCTTTCGGCTGCATCGCTGCCCGCTCACGCCCGCGGCACGAATAGTTCACAATTTCATAACGCCTTCCTTCGCGGCGCGCAGCGAGGTGCTCCGGCAGCACACAAAGCGGTAAAGTAAGCGTTGGTCTTGACGGCTCTCAGTCTTGTCTCATGAAGCGTAAAGCGCTGGTGGTCGAAGACGACCGCGAAATCGGCCGGCTGGTCAAGCTCCATCTCGCCGATATTCAATGTAACGCCGAGCTGGTCTCCGACGGCGTGACTGCGCTCGAGCGTTTCAAATCCGATCGATTCGATCTGGTGGTGCTCGACCTGATGCTACCCGGGCTCGACGGGCTCAGCCTGTGCCGGCAGATCCGCGCGCTGCCCGGCTACGTGCCCATTCTCATGCTCACGGCCCGCTCCACCGAGCTCGACCGCGTCCTGGGTCTCGAAATGGGAGCGGATGACTACCTCACCAAGCCCTTCAGCGTCCGCGAGCTGGTCGCGCGGGTCAAGGCGCTGTTTCGACGGGTGGAAGCCCTGGAAAGCAAGCCACCCGAGGCCAAGGATGAAGGACCGATAAAACGGGGCCCGCTGGTCATCGATCCGGACCGACGCCGCGTGCACGTCAGCGGACGCGACGTGACCCTGACGGCAAAAGAGTTCGATTTGCTGCTGCACTTCGCCCGCGCGCCGGGAAAAGTCTACAACCGGGTTCAGCTGCTGGACCAGGTCTGGGGCTTTAACCATGAAGGCTACGAGCACACGGTCAACTCGCACATCAACCGGCTGCGGGCCAAGATCGAATCGGATCCTTCGCAGCCGGAGTTCATCATCACGGTCTGGGGGGTGGGGTATAAGTTCAACGACGAGCTTGGCTCGGCGGAGTGATGGGGTTTGAATGTCCAATATCGAATATCGGGAACCCGTAGAGGGCAGGCGGCAGATGGTAGATGGAATAGGGGGGCGGGCAGCATAAACGCCGTTCTTCCCCATCTACCCTCTACTTTCTACCAACTGCCGGAAAATTAAGGATGCCCAACTCCCTCTACGCCAAACTTTCTCTCGTGCTGGTGCTGCTTCTCGCCTCCATCGGCGTCGTTTACACCATGCTCACCATTTCGGCCACGCGTCATTACCTGGAGGAAGTCAACCAGAATCTGAACCGGGATCTGGCGAGAAATCTGGTTGCCGACCGCGACCTCGTTGCCGAAGGACGAATCAACGAAAGCGCGCTGAAGGAAACCTTCCACGAATACATGGTCATCAACCCGAGCATCGAGATCTATCTGCTCGATCAGGGCGGGAAAATCCTTTCCTTCTCCGCAGACCCGGAAAAGGTCAAGCGCAAATATGTCTCGCTGGATCCGATCTACGAGTTCATGAGCGGCGAGGCGTCCTTTCCCATCCTGGGCGACGATCCCCGCAGCCACGAGCGGCGCAAGGCATTTTCGGTCACGCCGGTTCCCTCTCCCGACGAAACGCAAGGCTATCTATACGTGGTTCTGCGCGGCGAGCAGTTCGATTCCGTCGACGCGCTGCTCGGAGAGAGTCATTTTCTTCGACTGGGCAGCTACGCCATCGCCGGCAGCCT
>DATIPL010000286.1:0-3846 GCA_035471965.1 Gammaproteobacteria bacterium | reverse complement strand
TGACCACGTGCATGCGGCGTCGAAATTCGGGAATGAACGCCCGAAGCTGATCCAGCGTCACGTTCGCTGCGGCGGAAAGTTGTGCCTCGTCGCTCCACTGAGGCGCGATCAGCATGTCGCGGAGCTCGTCCAGGGCCCGGTCGTAGGGAGCATTTTGCCTGCGGTTGCGAATGTTGCGGACAAGGTCTTGCTTTAGGATACGGAAGCGCTGGGGGTCGAGCTCGGGCCGCTCCAGCGCCCCGATGATTTGCCGCAAAAGTATGTCCTGTTTGTCACTGTATCCGGAAATGCGAACAGTCACGCCGCGAATGTGCTTGTAGAGGCTGTAGCTCAGACCGGCAAGATTTGCGGCGTAGGAAAACTCGTTCAGCTCGTCGTTCACCATTGCCACGTAAAGCCGCGTCAAGGCATCGTGCTCGGGCGAACTGCTGGCTATCGGTGAGCGCAGAGAGATAAAAAAATCCGCGCGCGGCGTGTTGAAGGTCTGATCTTGCTGGTGCCAGAGCTCGACACCGGGTCGATGCTCGATTCTCACCGGCACTGCCGTTGCATCCAGTGGCGGCTTGATTGCGAGATCTTCCGGAATGAAGACATTCGGTTCAGGGAGTGCCAGTGCCGGTGAGATCTTCCCCGCGGTCGAGCGGCGGACGAAGCGAGAGTCGAGGGAGCTGAGACGGTAGGGCGTTTCATACCGGGGCGCGATCTGATCAGTCTGCAGATCCCTGGCGATTACCGTGACCAGAACATTGTCAGGTCTCAAACTGTTGAGAAAACCTCGGATGAGTCCCGGATCGAAACGAGCGTAGAGATACGGCCCCACCAGAACGTGCTCCGGCGGATAAACGTGAAGTGAAGCCGCCAGCCCTCGAACATACGTCAAAGGGGGCGGCGGTTCCCGGAAGCGAAAATCGATTTCCGCAAGCTTCCGGTTCTCGTCATAAATCCATCTCTTGACGCCCTTCTGGTCGATGAGACTCAGATACTCGAAAACCAGCGAAATGATGGCGTCGATATGCCGCATGCCTTGCGGCGTGAGCTTCATCGAAAGGTCGAAAGTCGCCTCGTTCTGATCCTCGTAGCCGGTGCCCGCGCTGAGTTCATCCGCCCAACCGCGCTCCTTGAGCAGCGAAAGCAGGCTACCCTTGCCTTCATGTCCGAGAAGATGAGCGATATATGACACGGGCTTCGCCTGGTAGAGCCCGGCGACCGGCGGAATCGGAAAGCTCAGGGAAAGGCTCCGTTGCTCTTTGATGGGCACTACGTCCAGCCTCGCGGGCAGTGTGTCCTCCGCGTACAGCGGCACGCCGACCTCAAGCGGTTTGGCGCCGGTATTCGGAATTGCCGAAAACTTATCGATGACCCACTCTCGCAGCGTATCCAGCGGCTCCTTTCCCAATATCACCAGTGTCATCAGGCCCGCCGAATAGTGACTCCGGTAGAAGGCGATGAGATCCTCGCGAACTGGTGATTCCGGCCGGTCGGCAAGCGTATCCTCCGATCCGACGGGAAAGTTGGTGAAAGGATGCTCGGGATTGAGGGCCTTCTTGCTGGCGGAGAATATTCTTCTTCCATCGCTTTTCAGTCCCGATAGAAATTCCGAGTTCACCACCTGTCGTTCACGCGTCACGTAACGCTCGTTGAACAGCGGCGCGATGAAAAACTGCGAGAAGCGATCCAGCGCGGGCTCGAAATAATCCTTCTCGATATCGAAGAAATAATTGGTGTGATCGAATGTGGTGTAAGCGTTCTGTCCGCCGCCGTGCGCGTTGATGAAGTCCTTGTACTCCCCAGGTTCCGGATACTTCTCGGTGCCGAGAAAGAGCATGTGTTCCAGGAAATGAGCCAGGCCTTCTCTGCCCTCCGGATCGCTGCCGTTGCCGATGTTCACGTCTAACGAGGCCGCGGCCTTGTCGGTTTCGGGATCGGAAACGATGAGCGCTTTGAGGCCGTTGTCCAGCTGAACGTATTCATAACTCCGATGGTCGCCCGGGTTCTTGACCACCTCCAGAGCGGCCGCGCGAAGGGAGACCAAGGCGATGACGGCGATCGCCAGAGCCGAGGCGAGCAGACGCAGGGGAGAGTGCTCGATCTTCGAGGTCGATTTCATGTGCATCCCTGTGTGAAAGAATGGATCGATCAGGTCGTTGCGCGCCACGGCGATCCCGGAGATCAAGCCGGGATCGTCCCTGACCAGGAATCATAGTTCGACTCCGGGGTATTTGTGTGGTTCCCGCGCCTGATAGAGTGGCCGGAATCGGCCCGTCGTGACCCGGCGCCGCTCCTGCCACGCGTTGCGAAGCTGTTGTTGGAAAGTCGTGAAATAGAGTCCATACTCCGCCCATGTTCAGAAGCGCGGTTCTGACAGCTCTCGTCCTTGCGCATCTCGCCTGCACCGCGACTTCGGCCGGCGCGGATCAAACCGATTCCAGGCTCGATGAACTTTTCTCGAGGCTCCACAGCACCAGCGATTTGACGGAAGGTCGACGAATTACGCGACAGATTCGCATCATCTGGCGTCAGACTGAAAATGATGTCGCCAACAACGCCATGGCCAACGCCGGCCTGAAACTTTACAACAAGCAGTACGGAGAGGCGCTGGATTTAATCGACGTCGCGCTCGCCGCTGCGCCCGAATACGCCGAAGCATGGAGCCGACGGGCCGCGGTTTTCTACCTCCTCGGGGATTATCCGAGCGCTGTGGAAGCCATCAAGCGGACCCTGGCGCTCGAGCCCAGGCACTTCGGCGCCCTGGCCGAGCTCGGCGCCATCTATATGCAGCTGGAGGATTTCGAAGCGGCAAAGCGCGCGCTGCTGAAGGCGTTGGAAATCAATCCCCATCTGGCCGCGACGCGCCAGAATCTGGAAACGGTGAGGCGCCGTCTCACCGGCGCTCCGGCCTGACCACCGCGCCGCCGGCGACGCGGTTGGCGGCTTATAACCTGCCGTAATTTCAATATCCCCATACCTTCTTTTTCATCACAAAAGCCCGGGGTTAGCATTGGGACCTCACTGCGGTCACGGAGCGCCGCATTCAGGCCGGGATTTTGAGGTTTAAAAGACATGCCCGCCGCAAGCGACCCCAGCGACACGCCCAGCGTTCACGTCATTCACGAGAACTCGGAGTGGACGGCACCCCTGTTCCGCGCGCTCGAGGCGCGCAACGTACCTTACCGCGACTGGCACTTGAACGCCGGCAGCTTGGAGTTGGACGCCTCGCCCCCCGCCGGCGTCTTTTACAGCCGCATGAGCGCATCCTCGCATACCCGCGGCCACCGTTTTGCCCCCGAGCTCACGGCCGGCGTGCTCGACTGGCTGGAAGGCTACGGCGCCCGGGTCATCAACCCCAGGAGCGCGCTGACCCTGGAGCTCAGCAAGATTTCCCAGTACGCCGCCTTGCGCCGGCACGACATACGCACGCCGCTCACCATCGCCGCGGTGGGCAAAGAGGCTCTCGTGGATGCCGCAAAGAGCATGCGCGGCGCGTTCATCACCAAGCACAACCGGGCCGGAAAAGGACTGGGGGTGCGTTTGTTCGAGAGTGCGGCCGCGCTTTCACGGGCGCTCGAGCGAGGCGAGTACGAAGACTCCATCGACGGGGTGAACCTGGTGCAGCAATACATCGAAGCGCCCACGCCCCACATCACCCGGGTGGAGTTTATCGGGCGAAAATTTTTCTACGCGGTCCGCGTGGACACCTCCGAAGGGTTCGAGCTCTGCCCCGCTCAGTCCTGCGCGCTGGACGACGTCTTTTGTCCCGCGGGCGAGAATGCCGCCGGCGCCAAGTTCGAGATCATTCAAGGCTTCGGTCATCCGCTGGTCCAGCGCTTTGAGCGCTTCATGTCCGCG
>DATIPL010000285.1:0-1857 GCA_035471965.1 Gammaproteobacteria bacterium | reverse complement strand
AATCTGCCGATCATGAAAGTCAGCGACAGGCTCACGGACCTTGCTGAAATCGTGCTGGAATGCGCACTCGCGATCGCGTGGCGCGACCTCGTCAGGAAACACGGCGTGCCGACATGTACGACGCTGGAGGGAAGACGACGGGCGGGTTTTGGCGTCATTGCCTACGGCAAGCTTGGTGGCATGGAGCTTTCGTACCGTTCCGATCTCGACCTGGTGTTCCTGCATGACTCGAGTGGTTCGAAGCAGCAAACGGATGGCGACAGTCCACTCGAAAACAGCATGTTTTTCGGCCGGCTCGTCCGGCGCCTGACGCATTTTCTGACAACGCAGACCGCTTCGGGGGCCCTGTATGAAATCGATATGCGGCTCAGGCCCAGTGGTCGCTCCGGTTTGCTGGTCAGCACCGTCGGTGGATTCGAGCGCTACCAGGAAGAAAATGCATGGACCTGGGAACACCAGGCACTGTTGCGGAGCCGGCCGGTTGCCGGGAGTCCGATAATTGCACGCGAGTTTGAACGAATTCGATCCGAAACGCTCCGTTGCCGCGTTCGTCGCGATACTTTGCGCGAGGACGTTCTGTCGATGAGGGCAAAAATGCGCAAGGAGCTCGACAAGAGCACGGCGACACATTTCGATCTCAAACAGGGTGCCGGCGGCATTGGCGATATCGAATTCCTGGTCCAGTACCTCGTGCTGCGAAACGCCGCCGAACATCCTGCAGTGATTCACTATCCGGACAATATTCGCCAGCTCGGCACGCTCGGCGCCGCCGGCTGCCTTGCGGATCACGATGTCGTCGAGCTACAGGAAATATACAAGGCTTATCGGCTTTGCCTGCACCGCCTGGCGCTGGATGAGCAGCCGCCGCTCGTATCAGACGATCGCTTTCGTGCGGAGCGGGAGAATGTCAGCCGCGTCTGGGAACGCGAGTTCGCGAGCACTGGCGACGTGGCGGGCGCGGATTCTTGATATTCACCCATTTACCCGTAAACTGCCGCCAACCCGGAACGAGGCCAGGCATGCGCGCACGAACAGGAAGAGCGGACGAGAAGCTGATTGCGGCAAACGCACAGCACCGCTACGGCGTGCGCCGCGAAGACATACCGCTGTCCTGTCCGATGCCCGGTATGTACCTGTGGAATTCCCATCCCAAGGTCTATCTGCCGATAGAGGAAACCGGCGAGGCAAAATGCCCGTACTGCGGGGCAGAGTACTTCCTGGAAGAAAACGGCGCTGGCTAGACACCGTTCTTGCCCGATTCTGTCCTTAAAATAGGCGAATTGATGCCTCTCTGTAGCTAAAATCCGAAAAAATGTATTTTCGACGTGTTTTGGCTCAAAAATTTCTAAAAAATTTTAAAAAAAAACTTTCGTCAAAAATTTGCATAAGTTCCGCTAAACGGGCATAAAATCCGAAAACATCGTTGAAATTGTCAAAAAGCCTCAACCTCGGCGATGACAATTCGGCAATCCGGCGCCCGCCGACACTGCCCACGGCCCCGGAAGCGGCCTCGCCGAAGCCCTGAAGTGCACCGAAAATCCGTAAATATCGGCTGATTAGCGGCGATTTACGGCAAAATGCGAAGATTTCAGGCTTGTGCGGAGAACACGCGATCGATGCGGTCGTTAACGCTGGCGAGGCGGATCAGACCCATGGCGCGGGGATCGCGCACGCGTCGGCCCCAGCGTATGTCGTCGACGGACTTGCCGAGGAATTGCTGCACCGCATCCGGATACATGTTGACCGTCAGCCCGCGGCTCAGATAAGGGCCGGTACGGTCGGGATTCGAGCTGGCATAAAGGCCGATGACCGGTGTTCCGGCGGCGGTCGCCATGTGCGCCGGGCCGGAATCGGGAC
>DATIPL010000284.1:0-3074 GCA_035471965.1 Gammaproteobacteria bacterium | reverse complement strand
CTCACCACGATGGCGACATCCAGGACGGTCATCAGGGGGATGGACATGAAGATCATAATTCTGTCCACCTGGGACTCATCCGACTTTGACCCTCGCAGGCAATTTGTCGCTGAAATTCTCGATAGGGGTCGGATGACCGATGGCGTAACCCTGGGCATAGTCCACGCCAAGCGCGATCAAAACGTCTATCAACGCGTCGTTCTCGACGAATTCGGCCACGGTTTTCTTGCCCATGACGTGCGCCATCTCATTGATCGACTTCACCATCGCCCGGTCAATAGGATCATCGAGCATGTCTTTGACGAATACTCCGTCGATCTTGAGGACGTCGACGGGAAGACTCTTGAGGTAGGCAAATGAGGAAAGTCCGCTTCCGAAGTCATCGAGTGCAAACTGACAGCCGAGTCCTTTCAGCGCGTTGATAAAGCGAATCGCGCTGGAGAGATTCGCCACTGCCGCCGTTTCGGTAATCTCGAAACAAATGCGCTCAGGCCGGACCTCGGTGTGTTGAAATTCTTCGATGATGCGCTCCAGCACGCCGTGCCTGTCGAGGGAAGCGCCGGAGAGATTTATGGAGAGGGTGCCTATCCGCTCGAAGGCCTGCTGGTTGCGGCTCAGCCAATGAAGGGCATGGCTCACCACCCAGGTGTCAAGCTTTGGCCCGAGACTGTATCGCTCCGCCGCCGGTAGGAAGGCGCCGGGCGGCACGATGCGTCCCGAAGACTCACGCATTCGAAGCAGCACTTCGTAGCTCGTCCGCCCGGTCTCTATTACACCGTCTGTCGAAGCCAGCGGCACGATCGGCTGAACGAAAAGCTGAAACCGGCCTTCCTCCAGCGCGTCATTGATACGAGACACCATCTGCATCTCGCCTCGGCGCCGCTCCAGCTCGTGGTCTTCCGGCGTGGCCACATGCACGCGGTTTCGTCCTTCGTCCTTGGCGGCGTAACAGGCCGTGTCCGCTGCGCTCAAAAGATCCGCCATCCCGCCGCTCGAAGCATTTACCGGCACCACACCGATGCTCACGCCCACGTCGAAGCTCATGCGCTGCCAATGAAACCGGAAATCTTCGATAGCGGCGCGGGTCTTCTCTGCGAGCCTGTATCCGTCTTCGAGGGGGCAGCTGGTCATGAGTATGCCGAACTCGTCCCCGCCCAGTCGGGCCAGGGTGTCGCTTTTTCGCATGCGCTCGTTGAGGACGCTGGCAAGCTGGCGAAGGAGCTCGTCACCAGCCACGTGTCCGCAGGTGTCGTTGATGATCTTGAACTGATCGAGGTCCAGATAACACAGTACGTGCTCTCCACCTTTTTCGCGGCTCGATGCAAGCAGTGCCTCTATGCGGTTTTCGAATTCACGCCGGTTGACGAGGCCGGTAAGTGCGTCGTGGCTTGCCTGGTGCTTGAGCCTCTCGGAAAGATGCCTGGTCTCCGTAATGTCCTCGCAGACCATGAGAAGCTGGGGATCGTCACTCGGCGCGGAAACCACTCTTGCTGATGTGCGCGCGTGAATCTCGTCGCCGTGGCGATGCAGAAGCCCCGTTTCCCAGTGCTGAATTCGATTGGGCTTGGCGAAACAGGCGTCGATTCGGCGGTTGAGCGTCTTTCGGTGTTGCTCAGCGTGCACGTCAATGGCTTGATGGCCGATGAGATCCTCGGGCCGGTAACCCAGCTGTGCGGCACCAAAATCGTTGACTGAAAGTATGGTGCCGTTGCCGTCCACGGTCATGAACATGGCCGGCGTCTTGTCATAAAGGTCTCTAAATCGGAATTCGCTTGCGCGCAGCGCCCTGGCCGAATCCTCTCGCTCGATCACGCGGCCGAGCAGCGTACCGACGTTAGTCATCAGCGCCATGAGTCCAGGGTCGGGTTTCAACACCTCCTCAGCGAAAAATTCGAGCACCGCGCGCACTTGGCCCGACACGATCACGGGGAAAGCAAATCCAGCCCTCAGCCCGGCGTCACCGGCGAGGATGCGGCGATCCATACCGGGCTCGATGGTCACGTCCGGCAGCCAGACGGCCTTGCGCTGCTCGTAAGCGCGATTCGCCAGGCCTTTTCCGTCGGGGCCCAGGTCCCGGCCATCGGTCCCGGCGCGGAATTTTTCGAAGTCGTCCGGTTTTTCCAGATACCAGAGGTGGATGGCCCCGACAGGTGGTGAAGGAGCGGAGCTGAAGTCAAACGCGTGTCCCACCGGCCAGCCAATGAGTTCACAGACGTCTTTTAAACACACTCTGAGCGCATCTCTGAGCGAGCGGGCTTCGTTTGCCGCCGTGGCGATACGCTGAAGCAGATGAACGGACTTGGTCTGCCGCCGCAGCGCCTCTTCCGCCTTGCGGCGCTCCGTCACGTCGCGGACCAGGCCCACGTACCCAATCAAGTCGCCGTTCTGATCGCGGACGGGAGAACCGATGATCTCGCCGGGGAACTCCTCCCCATTCTTTCGCTTCAGCCGCGTAAGCACCGGCGCCGGAGTTCCCTCAATATCCTCGTTGAAGCGCAGTTGACCCATGCGCTCCCATTCATCGTCATTGGCGTAAACGACTCGTGTGCTTTCGCCGACGATCTCTTCCTTGTCATAACCGTAGACTCTTTTGTTGGCGCGATTGGCCATGAGAATTCGGCGTTTGTCGTCCATGACCATCATCGCGTCTGGAACATGCTCAAAAATTGCTTCGAGAACGTTTTTCTGTCGCGCCAGCTCGCTTGCCGCCTTTCGCCGGTCGGTCTCGTCCTGGGCGACGAACACGTAACCCGTTTCTCTGTGCCCGCCTCGATCGCTCAGTGGAGAACCCGACAAGGAAACCGGAACGTGGCCGCCGTCTGCCGCTACAAACTCTGTTTCCAAATTGACCACGGCCCTCATGCTGTTTTCCAGGCGCGTTTCCGACTCGACCAGCTCCGGGTCGGCAAAAAGTATTGATACCGGTTCGCCAATCAGCATTCCCTGTTCGTATCCGAGCATCTTTGTCAGCGCAGGGTTCACCGTGACCATGCAGGTATGCTCGTCGGTTACGACCAGGGCATCGTTCATTGAGCTGAGAATGTTATTCACGTATCCGACCGATACGGTGGTGC
>DATIPL010000283.1:0-6659 GCA_035471965.1 Gammaproteobacteria bacterium | reverse complement strand
ACCACCTCTGGGTGCTGGTGTTCGGCCTGGCCCTTTCGGTCGCCCTGATGGGTCTGGCCGCGACCTGGATCGCGCGCCTGCTGGAGCGCCACCACTGGATCGCCTACGTCGGCCTGGCGGTGATCTTCTACGTCGCCGTAAGCATGATTGCCGAGGGTGTGGAGAACGTGACCCTCTGGGCTGCGGCCGGGTGAGCCGGAGCGCGGGCGCCGCGCGGGCGTGTTATTTCGATTCGGAATAACGAAATGGCGCTTTATTCTTTCCCTTCATAGTTGCCCCCTTGCTAGCCTCGTCTGCCCGGCCGGGATCCGCCGGGGGCCGGACATCACGGCTCAAGAGGCCCGCATGTATCAATACGACGAATTCGACCAACGGCTCGTCGACGAGCGCGTCGAGCAGTTCCGGGACCAGGTACGCCGCTTCCTGGACGGGCGGATCGGCGAGGAAGAGTTCAAGCAGCTGAGGCTCAGAAACGGGCTCTACATGCAGCGCCACGCGCACATGCTGCGGGTGGCGATCCCCTACGGCCTGTTCGACGCCCGCCAGCTGCGCATGATGGCCCATATCGCGCGCACCTACGACCGCGGCTACGGCCACTTCACCACCCGTCAGAACATTCAGTACAACTGGCCGGAGCTCGAGGACGTGCCGGACATGCTCGCCGATCTGGCCAGCGTGCAGATGCACGCCATTCAGACCAGTGGCAACGCGGTGCGCAACATCACCTCGGATCAGTTCGCCGGCGTCGCCGCGGACGAGCTGGAGGACCCCCGGCCCTACTGCGAAATTCTCAGGCAATGGTCCACCCTGCACCCCGAATTTTCCTGGCTGCCGCGAAAGTTCAAGATCGCGGTGAGCGCCGCTTCCGACGACCGCACGGCGTCGCTGCTCCACGACATCGGCCTGCAGATCGTCGAAGACGATGCCGGCGAGCGCGGATTCCGCGTGCTCGTGGGCGGCGGCATGGGCCGCACCCCCGTTATCGGAAAAGTCATACGGGAGTTTCTGCCGCGGGTGCATATGCTTTCCTACGTGGAAGCCATTCTTCGCGTCTACAACCTGCTCGGTCGACGGGACAACATCCACAAGGCGCGCATCAAGATCCTGGTCAACCAGCTCGGAATCGACCGCTTCCGCGAGCGGGTGGAGGAAGAGTGGCTGCGTATTCGCGACGGCGCGCTCGCCCTGGATGAGCAGGAGATCGCGCGTATTCGGGCGCACTTCTGTCCGCCAGCGTATGTTCAGGTGAGCGACGAAGACGCGGAGTTCAAGGGCCAGCTGCGCACCAACCCGTTTTTCGCCGCCTGGTACCGGCAGAACACGCGCGCCCACAAGGTGAAGGGCTACCGCATCGTAATCGTTTCACTGAAGGCGCCGGGCGTGCCTCCCGGAGACGTCACCGCGCAGCAGATGGATGCGCTGGCGGATCTCGCCGATCGCTTCAGCTTCAGCCGGCTCCGCGCCACCCATGACCAGAATCTGGTGCTGGCGGACGTGCGGGAGAGCGACCTTTCAGACCTGTGGCAGAAACTCTCCCGTCATCGCCTTGCAACGCCGAACATAGGCACCCTCAACGACATGATCTGTTGCCCCGGGCTCGATTTTTGCTCGCTGGCCAACGCCGGCTCGATTCCCGTCGCCAGGCAAATCAATGAAAAGTTCGACGCCCTGGACTATCTCTACGACGTCGGAGAGGTTCAGCTGAAGATGTCCGGCTGCATGAACGCCTGTGGTCACCATCACGTGGGGCATATCGGAATTCTCGGCGTCGAAAAGCGCGGTGAGGAGTGGTACCAGCTGACCCTGGGGGGCTCCGCCGGCAACGATGCCGCGCTGGGCGAGCGACTCGGAGCGGCCATAGAGAAGGAGCGGGTCGCCGATGTGATCCAGGAGATCCTCGCGGTCTACCTCGAGAATCGGGTCGAGAGCGAGCGGTTTATCGACACCTATCGGCGCATCGGCATGACGCCGTTCAAGGAAAGGGTCTATGCGGATCATTCGAGACCGGACGATTCAGACAGACGACTGGCGGCTATCGCCTGAGCTCGGCGGAAGCGCAGATGCATCGGCGGCCGCGGGCGGGCAGATCGTGTCGCTGGCCCATCTGCAGGAGGCCGCAGGGACGCTGTTCGACAGTGATGGGGAAATCGGCGTGCTGCTGAAGCCCGAGGACGATCCGGCGGAGATCGAACCCTATCTCTCTCGTCTGGCTCTGGTCGCCATCGAGTTTCCCAAATTCAGCGAGGGCCGCGGCTATACCCAGGCGAGGCTGCTTCGCGGCCGCTACCGTTTCCCGGGCGAGATCCGGGCGCTGGGAGACATTTCCCGGGATCGACTCGCCTTCCTCGAGCGCTGCGGCTTCAACGCCTTCGTGCTGAGATCCGGCGAATCCCTCGAGGCGGCGCTGTCGGCATTCTCCGAGATCTCGCTGCGCTATCAGCCCGCCGAGGACGCGGTGGATACGGTATGGTCGCTTCGACGCCGGCGCGCTTCGAACGGGCCCTGATCGGAAACGTGTCCTGAACGGCGATGCCAGGCTGAACCGAAATCGCGCTGCCGGCTGAGCCTCGGGCAGGGCCCTCGCAGGCCGTGACCCCTGTCGCATTCCGGCGACGCTTTCCATTCCCGCCGCTCCCGGCCCGGGCTCCAGATTTTCCCCGGCGCGGACCTTTTGTTCTTCTCATTCAAGAACTTACGCGATTGCACCCGCCACTGCGGACGGCCATGGGTGCGCTGGCATGGAATCTGCTCCGTTCCTTACGCAAATGCACGCGGAGAGGATTAAAAAATGCAAAGCGTTTTCAATTCGGAGTGGCAGCGCCTGACCGTCGACGTCGAGTCCTTGAGTCTGGTCCTGGCCAGCCAGCCCCGTCCTTTGGGCCTCAAGCAGCGCGCGAAATCCGCCTTTCTGAAGCAGCTCCACGCCTACAAATGCGAGCGGCTCGAAGACCTCAGCGGAAGTCCGGGACGGCTTTATTCAGCCCGCGACGAGGAAGCGAAACGTATCGCAAGAATTTGAGCGTGGCCCTGCCCAGGGAAATCGGCGCCACAGCGCGGATTCTGAGCTTCAGGCCGGCCAAGGAAGCCGCCAACGAAGCCAGACACCGCGAAGACTTCGATTGTCTCAATGCCCAGATCGAAGCCGGCCGCCGATTCGTCAGCGCGCTGGACGCGCTTTCCCGGTGTCGTCAGCTCGAGCCGAGCGAGAGCGAGATGATGGATGCGCTGGATCGGGCGCTGGGATGTGCAGTCGAGGCAACCCGGGCCAATGACGCAGCGTTGCTGGTCATGGATGAATCCGGTGGCGACCTGGTCTTTGTCCTGGTGCACGGTGAGGTACCCGAGAAAAAACTGTTGTGGCAGCGCGTGCCCCCGGGCCGGGGCGTGGCCCACTGGGTGGCGGCACACCGGCGCGCGGCAATCGTCAACAGCACGTTGAACGACGAGCGATTCTATCGCGGTATCGACATCGCGAGCGGCTTTCAAACCCGATCCATAGTCGCCGTGCCTTTGATTCACGCTGACAAAGTGCTCGGCGTCATCGAGGTGCTGAACAAAAAGAACGGTGAGTTTTTCGCGCTGAGCGATCAAAATCACCTGACCGTGTTGGCTCATCTTGCCTCGGCTCTTTTGATACGGCTGCGCGAACGTTGGGCTGAAGAGCTCACCTAAGAATAACGCGCGGCGGCCGAACGAATTCTTTTTCCTTTATTCAGAGCACGGTCAGTCGTTTGCGCCTGGCCCACATTTAAAGGAAGATCCTGATCGCAAACTCGCTCCGACTCCTCGGGTTCGGGTGTGCGTTACTTCGACGGGCGGGGACCGATGGAAGCAAACACCTTATCCGCTGCGATTCAGCAGATTACCTCAGTAATCGTTCGACTGATCGGAATGATGGTCCTGTTCGTCGGACTCTATATCGGTCTCAAGGTCATTCTCGAAGCCTGGGGACTTTACCAGGCTCCCCAGCGCATCGAGCCCCTCGCAGCCGCCATCGAGCGCGGCTCCAATATCGATAAGATTTTTTCCGCCAGCGTGCAGCGCGTTTCTACCGAGATCAGCGACGATGTCGTGTTTCCATCGGCTGGAGCTCAATCTGACGACCCGGCTGAACAGAGCGCGAATCCGACGAGCACGCCGTCGACAGCTCCCGATAAGGGGCTTCGCCTGTCTTATTTCGCGGCCTGGCTGATCGCCATGATGTTGTTTCTGATCATCGGCAGCCTGGCGATGTCGGCTATCAGCACCGGGGGACGACTCGCGCTCTACGATACCGACATGAGAAAATTTTCTCGTCAGCTCGCGCGGGATTTTTCGCGCATGAACAAGGCGGCTTGAAGCGCAGCGCTCGTCGGTAAAATGCGGGAGCTGGAACCAAAAGCTCGGCGCATCCCTCGCCCCGCGTTCACCATCCGCGATTCATCCTCGACCCGTCGCCGCCGCCATAGCGTTTCATGACGGCTCAATAGACCGGCAGCTCCACATCCACGAAAAGCGGATCCATCGCTGCCTTGGTTCTGAGCTGAACCGCCGTGTCGACCACCTCCCGCTTGAGGTGTGGCGCGAACAGCTCGATGAAATCGTAGGTGTAACCCCGCAAAAAGGTCGCCCGGCGGAATCCGATCTTGGTGGTGCTGGGTTCGAACAGGCCGCTTGCGTCCAAAGCGCAGAGATCCGAGTCTTTTTCGCCGTCAACGGCCATGCGCGCGATGATGCCCACACCTATACCGGCGCGCACGTAGGTCTTGATGATGTCCGCGTCGGTGGCCGTGAACGCAATCTTGGGTTCCAGCCCGTGCTTGTTGAAGGCGGAATCGAGCTGAGACCTGCCGGTGAACCCGAAGACGTAAGTCGCCAGCGGGTACTCGGAAAGTGCCTTGAGAGTGAGCGGATTGATTTCGCACAGAGGGTGCCCTTCGGGCACCACTACCGCGCGGTGCCAGCGGTAGCACGGCAGCATCACAAGATCCTCGAAGTGCTCGAGCGCCTCCGTGGCAATGGCGAGATCCACTTTGCCCTCCATGGCGAGCTCGGCGATCTGCAAGGGTGTTCCCTGGTGGAGCTGGATGGCTACCCGGGGATACCGGGTGACGAATTGCTTGACCACCGCCGGCAGCGCATAGCGCGCCTGGGTATGACTGGCGGCAATAGAGAGCTTGCCCAGCGTGGGATCGCTGAATTCCAGCGCCGCCTCCTTGATGGTGTCCACCTCGATGAGGGCCCGGTCGGCGAGCTCGATGATGGCCTTTCCCGCCGGCGTTATCCGGGTGAGCTGGCGCCCGTTGCGCTCGAAGATCTGCACCCCCAGCTCGTCTTCCAGCTGCCGGATCTGCTTGCTGACCCCGGGCTGAGAGGTGTACAGGCTTTCCGCAGTGGCGGAGACGTTGAGTCCGTGGCGGGCGACGGCAGAGATATAGCGGAGCTGGCGGATGTTCATGGCAATGGTGGCATATAACCAGGGCGTATAAAGATACCGCTTTTAATTACAGAACGGTATATCCCAAGTCGGGACACTGCGGCAATGACCGCGCCTAAAGACTGGCTGCGCGCTGGCCGATAAAGGATTCAAGCCGCTCCACCGGGTCCTCATTGCTCACCCGCCTTCGCACAGGACGCTCGCCGTCATGATCGACCCCGAAGACAGCTCCTCGGAAGAGACGCAGAACTCCAGGATCAGCGACACCTTCTTACGCCACTACGAGGACCGTTTCGAAAGTGACTTCCGCCGCGCCTTTCGCGACGTCACCAGACGGGAGAACGACGGCGACGGCATCTCGCTCGACCCGAGGGCGCTCTACCGGGCCCTGTTTCTTCCCCAGCACGACGCCGATCCCGGCAGCACCGTGCGGGAATCCTTCCGCTCGCTTGCCCGGTCCACCGGGGACGCGGAGGCCGTGCTCAAACGCACCTGGATGATCATGGCGACCAGCTTCATTGACTACCGGATGAAGAGCGGCAGGGACCCCGAGGACGTCAGCGCCCTTCAAGACATGCTGAAAGAGTATTCGGCGCTGCTCAACGACGTTTACCTCGACATGTCCCGCAGCGTGGAGCTCGAACTGCCGGAAATCGATCGCGATGCCGAGGCTCACTCCAGGGTGGTGACAAAGTTTCGCGAGTACTCTCTGCAGGACTGCTCACCGGAGCTCAAGGAGCGTCTGCGAGTTTTCACTTGTTTTCGGGGAATTCCCGTCGATTCACCGGCGGAAGTGACGAGAGTCGGCGAGCTCGACGTGACCTTTCGCGTCTCTCCCACGCAGGCCGCGATTCTGCAGCGTATGGGACTCGCGCTGATCGAAAGTCCGCTGCACGGAACGGCCTACAGGGCATACTCCAAGCGCGTAGATGCGGCCGCGTGCGAAGTGACTTTCTCCCATTTCATCGAACACGACGAGCCAATGGAAAGGAGAGATCATCACCGCGTCCGACCCGAGTGGCGTGTGGAGGCATCCATAGCCAAAGGTCAGGCGGAGTATGCCGGAATGCTTTTCGACGTTTCCGCCGTCGCCGCCGCGGTCTTTCTGCGCAACGTGGACCTCGCCTCGCTCGAAGAAGGTGACGAAGTCGTGCTCAATGTTCGGCTTCCCCGGCTCTCGGGCTCGGGGGCGCTCCACCTGAGCATCCCGGCGAGCGTGCGCACGGTCCACCTGGGAATGGAG
>DATIPL010000282.1:0-2577 GCA_035471965.1 Gammaproteobacteria bacterium | reverse complement strand
CGGGACGAGATCACGAGCTGGTTCGAGGATGGCGTGAAGGCCGTCCAGAAGCAGACTGAGAAACAGGCTGAATCCGCCACCAAGGCGACCAAGTCTGCCGCGAAGAGCGCGCCGAAGAAGGCCGCCGCTTCCGCTTAATCCAGTCCCACGGACAGCCGAACAGCCGTGACGTAAGGAAGCGTTGCGGCTACTTCGAAGGGACTCGAAGTGCAGGGGACCTGAGAGGGTCCCCTGTTTTTTTGCGCGTCCGGAACACACAAGCGCGGTTGAAGGACGTCCCCGGCGGCCGTTCGCGGACCGCCCGCGCGAGTGCTGTTGTCCTCGGGTGGAACTCCCCGGGCTGAACCCGCCGCTCGTGCTCGAATGCCTCCCGTGGCCGTGGAGAGTAACATCGGCCATTCCCACTTCTTCAGAAATAAAGACACGACACGATAAGGAGGACGCCGCAAATGCAGCTCCGCTACTCGCCCACCTCGCCCTACGTGCGCAAGGTCATGGTGACCGCGCTGGAGACCGGCCTCGACAAGAAGCTCGAGAAGATCCCCACCAACCCCTGGGACCCCGAAACGGATCTCCCCGAGGACAACCCCATCGGCAAAGTGCCGGCGCTCCGAATCGACGGCGGCGACGTCCTGTTCGATTCACCGGTGATCTGCGAATACCTCGACGGGCAGCACGGCGGCGCCAAGCTGTTTCCCGCGTCCGGCGATGCCCGCTGGAGCGTGCTCAGGCTCCAGGCGCTGGCCGACGGCATCCTCGACGCGGCGGTCCTGTGCGTGCTGGAAGGCAAGCGCCCGAAGGAACTGCAGTCGAAGGACTGGGTCGCGCGGCAGAAGAAAGCCATCGAGCGATCGCTGGATGCGCTGGAGCAATCCATCTCCGGACTCGACGTCGGACAGTTGACCATCGCCCAGATCGCCGCCGGATGCGCACTCGGTTATCTCGATTTCAGAAAACCCGTCGACGACTGGCGCAAAGGCCGCCCGAAGCTTGAAAAGTGGTACGAAGAATTTTCCAAGCGCCCATCGATGCAGGCGACGGTGCCGAAGGATCCGGCTTGACGATAAATAATGTTAGAAAATCAATTTGTAGACTGAAGAATGATCGTGACTGAAATGTCCAAGATCGTCGTTCCGATTGGGGATTTGCAGGATATGTGGAAATTAGCGGTAGATGATTACGGCGGAGGTCCGTCTACTCACTGTTAGAGGGCCTGGTTGGGGAGGCTCGGACAACAATGGATTCCATGGAGCAAGCTGATTCTCTGCGTGTAGCGATACTTTATCCCGGTAATCATGAAACGAGGCGGGACGCGACGCCTGAGAACAATCGGTTCGCAGACCTGTTCAGTGCCTTTGTTTCCAAGGGTGTACGAGCCGAGCCGGTGGTGTACCACGATGAATTTTGCGATGAGGTTCGCGGGCAACTGTTAGGTTGCGACGGACTGCTGGTGTGGGTGAACCCTGTTGAAGGCGAACGAGATCGAAGCGTTCTGGATTCCATGCTGCGTGATGTGGCCCACGCAGGGGTCTTCGTCAGCACACACCCTGACGTCATTCTGAAGCTGGGGACTAAGGAGGTTCTGTTCCGAACACGGGAGGTCAGCTGGGGGTGCGATACACACATGTACCTGAGCCTGGACGAGATGCATCGCGAACTGCCTTTGCGCTTGGCGGCGGGCAAGGCGCGAGTGCTCAAACAGAATCGAGGGAACGGTGGCAATGGCGTATGGCGCGTCCAGCTGCAAAGGGACGCATCCACCAAGGCGAATAGCGGCGATTCCGGAGCTACGCCGGGATTGGACGCGGTCATCCGGGCTCGTCATGCAAAGCGGGGCGCCATCGAAGAGGAGATGACGATGGGAGAGTTTTGTGAACGCTGTGAGGGATACTTTCGCGCAGTAGACGGTCGGATCATAGATCAGGAGTACCAAGAGCGGCTTCCCGAAGGGATGATCCGCTGCTATCTAGTGCACGATTCGGTGGCGGGGTTCGGCCACCAGGCGGTGAATGCGCTCTTTCCTGCGCCCTCGGATGCGGCGCCAGAAGACACGCCCCGGCCGGGGGCTCGGTACTATCACCCCCCGACCAAGCCGGAGTTCCAAGCCCTGAAGAGAAAGCTGGAGCAGGAATGGGTCCCTGCGGCACAGCAACTGTTGAACATTGAGACAGAGTCACTTCCCGTCTTGTGGGACTGCGATTTCCTGCTCGGCCCGAAAGGAGTGCGGGATGAAGACACGTACGTGCTCTGCGAGATCAACGTCAGCAGTGTTGCGCCGTATCCCGAATCCGCGGTCCCGTCCGTTGTCGAGGCCACGCTGGCCAGAATGCTCGCAGCAAGGCGCAACCGTGGACTCGCCCCCTAACAACAGCATGCAGCGGACCGCGCTGCGCGCCGCCGCTGATGCTGAGCGTTAGGGCTTTTGGAAAGCCCGCTTGTAAACTGAAATAGGAGTAATGCGCATGTTCGTGGTCCTGCTCAAATTTTCGGCCAACAAAGCGAAAGCCAGCCAGTTCATGGAGGGTCACAATGCTTGGCTGCGAGATGGCTTTGAGAAGGGAGTTTTCTTGCTGGCTG
>DATIPL010000281.1:0-7189 GCA_035471965.1 Gammaproteobacteria bacterium | reverse complement strand
CGAGGGAGAATACCTGTTGGGAACGGCTATTGCCCGTCCCCTGATCGCCAAGCGGCTGGTGGAGATTGCGGCCGAAACGGGAGCCGACGCCGTGGCCCACGGCGCCACCGGAAAAGGCAACGACCAGGTACGCTTCGAGCTTGGCGCCTATGCGCTCAATCCCGACATCCGCATCATAGCGCCCTGGCGGGAATGGGACCTCAACTCCCGGGAAAAGCTGCTCGCGTACGCCGACGAGCACGGCATCCCCATCGAACGCAAGAAGGGCAACGAGTCGCCCTATTCCCAGGATGCCAACCTGCTGCACATTTCTTATGAGGGCAACGAGCTCGAGGATCCCTGGACGGAGCCGGCGGAAGGAATGTGGCTGTGGACGGTTTCCCCCGAGAAGGCGCCGGATGAGCCGCGTTACGTGGTGCTCGATTACCAGAGAGGCGATGTCGTCGCCGTGGACGGCAAGCAGATGAGCCCGGGTGAAGTCATCGCCACGCTGAACCGCATCGGCGGTGAGCACGGCGTCGGTCGCGTCGACCTCGTCGAGAATCGCTACGTCGGGATGAAAAACCGCGGCTGTTACGAAACGCCCGGCGGCACCATCATGCTCAAGGCGCATCGAGCCATCGAGTCCATCACCCTTGACCGGGAAGCCGCGCATCTCAAGGATGAGCTGATGCCTCGATATGCAACCCTCATCTATAACGGATTCTGGTGGTCGCCGGAGCGACGCTTGATGCAGACCCTGATCGACGCCAGCCAGGAGACCGTGAACGGGACGGTGCGCCTGAAACTCTACAAGGGCAACGTCATCGTCGTCGGGAGAAAGTCGGAAACGGACGATCTGTTCGACGCGGACATCGTCACCTTCGGTGACGACCGCGGCGCTTATGACCAGAAGGACGCAACCGGCTTCATCCGGCTCAATTCCCTGCGAATGCGGATCGCCGCGCACAAACGGAAACGGACCAAGCCCTGAGCACAAGCCGGGTTTCGGGCAGGCATCGAAACTAAAGCGCGTGAGCGTCCGCAGAGAAATCGGGAATCTCTGTCCTGTCGAGGTCGGTGACGACACTTGATGATTGCCTCGGGCAGGCGCGATTGCGGAATGTGGTGAACCGGATACACCGGTCGCAGGGCTCGACCGTCGGTCCAAGCCGGTCCTCGCCGAGCGCGACAATGCCCTGAAAGGCGCGGCCGGAATCGAGAAGGAACGGGCCCTCGAACACCCGTCTATCCGGGCATGACCGGTTGAACCGCCGCCGCGGCGCGGGCCGCTTTATACCCCCTGAAAACGGGGTTACACTCCTCCGCGGAAGAAAACAATCAAGCAAGCAGTATCGCGGTGTTGGCGCCGCAAAATTCTGTTTTTGTGAATGGAGGAGAGAACAATGTCAAGAATCCGACTTCGACAGATCGCCCTGGCGGGTGTGGCAGCTTTGGGCGTCGCCGGCGGAGCCGGCGCGGCGGGCGATCCCCCTGCCTGCAAGAGCGTGCACTTTTCGGACGTCGGCTGGAGCTGCATCACGGCCACCACCGCCATTGCGTCGAACGTTCTCGAGGGTCTCGGCTACGAACCGAAAGCGAGCGTGCTCTCGGTGCCTATCACTTTCGAGAGTCTCTCCAACGGCGACATCGACGCTTTCCTCGGCCTTTGGCTTCCAACCCAGGAGAGCATGATCAAGCCCTATTTCGACAAAGGGTCCATCGATAGGGTCACCTCCAACCTCGAAGGCGCGAAGTACACGCTGGCCGTATCCAAGTCGGCCTACGACGCAGGGGTAAAGTCGTTCTCGGATCTGGACAAGTTCGGCGACAAATTCGACAAGAAGGTTTACGCCATCGAGCCGGGAAACGACGGTAACCAGATCATCATCGACATGATCCAGAAAGACGCCTATGGCCTCGGCGACTGGGAGATCGTGGAGTCCAGCGAAGCCGGCATGCTGAGTCAGGTGCAGCGCGCGGTCAATCGCAACAAATGGGTTGTTTTCCTGGGATGGGAGCCGCACCCCATGAACCGCCGTTTCGACATTGCCTACCTTTCGGGCGGCGACGACTACTTCGGGCCAAACTACGGCGGCGCCACCGTGTACACGCTCGCGCCCAAAGGGTATACGGCGAAATGCCCCAACGTCGGCACGCTGCTCAAGAATCTCAAGTTCTCGCTCGCGACGGAGAACGAGATCATGGGCTACATGCTGGACGACGGCATGGATCCCAACGCCGCGGCGAAAAAGCTGATTAAGCAGAATCCGGAGCTCTTGGAAAAATGGCTTGCCGGAGTCACCACTTTTGACGGCAGGAACGGCACCGCCGCGGTGAAGAAGCACCTCGGCATGTAAGCGCGCCGTCGGGATGTCTGCTCGCTCGGGGCATCCGCTTCTTCGCTGAATACTTCCAGGCTTCCGACCACGGTGTCACGGGGCGGCGCGCGCTTTCGCGCGCGTGCCGCCCACCAACGGAGGTAAAGAAGATGGAGTGGCTCACCGATCACAAAATCCCCCTCGGCGCCTGGATCGATCAGTTCGTAACCTTCATAAACGATCATGCGGCCTGGGTGTTCGACATCATCTCGAACACGCTGAACTTCCTGATCGACGGGCTCGTCGAAGGGATGCTGTGGCTGCACCCGCTGCTGCTGCTCGCGATATTCGTGGGCATCGCCTGGTGGCTGCACCGCTCATGGAAGCTGGTCGCGCTGGTCGTTCCTTCCCTTCTGCTGGTCATCAATCTCGGATACTGGGAGGAAACCGTTCAGACGCTGGCGCTGGTCGTATGCGCGACGCTGATCTGCACCGTGGTCGGAATCCCCATCGGTATCGCCGCCGCGCACCGCCCCTGGCTGTATACGGTCATAAGGCCGATCCTGGATCTGATGCAGACGATTCCGACCTTCGTCTACCTGATTCCCACGCTCGTATTGTTCGGTCTCGGAATGGTGCCCGGACTCATTTCTACCATCATCTTCGCCATTCCCGCGCCCATCCGGCTGACCTATCTGGGGGTGTCCTCGGTTCCTCAGCAGCTGATCGACGCCGGCGAGGCCTTCGGCGCGAAGCCGCACCAGCTGCTCTGGAAAGTCGAGCTTCCATGCGCCATGCCCACCATCATGGCCGGGCTCACCCAGTGCATCATGCTGTCGTTGTCCATGGTGGTGATCGCGGCCCTGGTCGGAGCCGACTCGCTCGGCACGCCGGTTGTGCGGGCGCTGAGCACCATGAACGTCGCCATGGGCTTCGAGGCAGGTTTCGCCATCGTGATCCTCGCTATCCTGCTGGACCGCATCTGCAAGCAGCCGGGCGCCCGGCCCTCGCGCTACTGAGTCGAAAGCAAGAGCACAGTCATGGCCATTGTCGAATTCAAGAATGTCAGCATCGTCTTCGGCGACGACGCCAGGCAGGCGCTCGCGCTGCTCGATCAAGGCGAGGAGCGCGATTCGATTCTGGAAAAGACCGGATGCGTCATCGGCGTGGCCAACGCGTCCATCGCCATAGAGCAGGGTGAGATTTGCGTGCTCATGGGGCTCTCGGGCTCCGGCAAGTCCACGCTGTTGCGCAGCGTCAATGGGCTCAACCGCGTCAGTCGCGGCGAGGTGCTGGTCGAGGACGAGGGCCGGAAGATAGACGTGACGCGTTGCGATCCGGCTACGCTGCGACGACTGCGCATGAACCGCATCTCAATGGTGTTTCAGCAGTTTGCGCTGCTGCCCTGGCGAACCGTGCAGGAAAACGTCGGCTTCGGGCTGGAGCTGCGCGGTATGCCCAGGGCGGAGCGCGACAACGTGGTGAAGAGCAAGCTCGAGCTCGTGGGGCTCGACAAGTGGAAGAGCAAATACGCCAACGAGCTCTCCGGCGGCATGCAGCAGCGGGTGGGTCTGGCGCGGGCGTTCGCCACCGATGCAGATATCTTGCTCATGGATGAGCCGTTCTCCGCCCTCGACCCGCTGATACGCACACACCTGCAGGACGAGCTGCTGGAACTTCAGACCCGCCTCAGGAAGACCATCATTTTCGTCAGCCACGATCTCGATGAAGCGCTGAAGCTGGGCACGCATATCGCGATCATGGAGGGCGGGCACATCGTTCAGTACGGTGAGCCGGAGAGCATCGTGCTCTCTCCGTCCAGCCAGTACGTCGCCGACTTTGTCGCCCACATGAATCCGCTCAACGTGCTGCGCGGTGCCTCGCTCATGACCCGCGTAGAGGAGATGCAAAAGGACGGCAATGAGCTGCTGCTCGATTGGTCGGGCCAAAGCCGCATCACTCTGGATCCCGAAGGCCGGCCGCAACGCGTGACCGTGAACGGAACCGAGGGAAGGCTCGTGCCCTTCGACGACGACCTGGACCTCTCGAGTCTCGGCCGCGAAGACATCGTCACAGCCACTCCGGAAATCATCATGCGCAGCGCAATCGAGATCCGGCAACAGACCGGTACGCCCATCGTCTTCCTCGAGGATAAAAAGATGATCGGCGTGATCGGAGATGATGAGATCTACCGGGGCATCCTGCGGCAGACCGGCATCGCCGATATGGCTGGCGCAAGCGACGAGCAGGCGCGGGTGGCCGCCGGGGCAGCGGACCACGAAGCCGGGGCGCCCACCGGCGAGATCTCGCTCGGGAATCCCGACAGCTCGTGAAGCCATACAAGCACCCACCGGCGCGGCCGCGCACCGTGCCAGCGGCCTTGATAGGCTCTGTCGTCATCGTTTTGCTGCTGACGGCGGTCCCGGGGCGCGCGCATTATATCGAGCTGAATCGCGAGCTCGCGCAGCGCGGTGTCTTCAGCGTGGGCATCTCGGCGACAGGAAGCCCTTTTGCTCAGCAGCAGGACGGCGTATTCACCGGTTTCGAAGTGGCGATGGCCCAGGGGGTGGCCGACGCTCACGATCTCTCACTGCGCCTGGTGCGGCTCCCGAGGGACGAGCTGGCGGCGGCGCTGAGGCGCGGGGAAGTGGATGCCGTCAATACCCTGGCGCTCAGCGAGGATATTCCGGACGCGCTGACGGTCCCCTATTTGATTGTCGGGGATCACGTCATGATCTTGCGGGGTAACCCGTTTCGCATCGAACGGCTCGACGATCTCCAAGGCCGCACGGTCGCGGCAACATCCGGGTCTACGGCAGAACGCTTCGCGCTTTCGCTGAACGAGCGGTTCCAGAGCTCGGGCGGCTCGCCTATGCAGGTCCATTCGTTTCCTTTTCATCGCGCCACCCACTTCCCGGTCTCCATGGGACACGCGGCGGCGTACTTCGTCAAGACGGTGAGCGCGGTGGCAATCTCCCGCGATCCGGATGCACGCGTCCGCATGCTCGAAGGCGCTTTTCGAGCGGTGCGCGAAGTGGGCTTCACGGTGCGCGCGGGCGATGACAATATCTATCATGCCATCGAGCATGCCCTTGCGGCGATGGTGGCGACAGGCAAGTACGAGCGACTACGCCAAAGCTACGGGTTGCCCGCGGAGCTCTCGCCATTCCGGTGACGGCAGAGGGCACGCCTTCAATCTTCGACTTACACCGGAATTAGTTTCGATCCGGCTTTGCCCGTGACGGCGCAGCGCCATCATCTGTTGCCGAGCCTCGCCATCGCGATATCCGGCGTGCTCTGGGGACTGTTCTGGATGCCCTTTCGAAAGCTGGGCGAATCCGGATTTGACGGGGGCTGGGCGAGCCTGGCCTTTTATCTCGCCGCGACATTGTTGCTCGCACCAGCGGCGCTCACGAGATGGCGACGGCTGCGCGCGGCCGGGTGGGATCTCCTGCTCATTGGCGCGATTGCCGGCGCAGCCTTTTCCCTTTACGCGACGGCGCTGCTGTTGACCGAGGTCGTGCGCGTGCTGCTGCTGTTCTATCTGACGCCGGCGTGGGGCACCTTGCTCGGTTTTCTTCTGCTGGGCGAGCGCGTAACCGCCAACCGCGGCGCGGCTCTGGTGCTGGGTCTTGCCGGACTTGTCGTGATCCTCGGCTTTGACGACGGCTTTCCCCTGCCCCGCAACGCCGGCGACTGGCTGGCTCTGATCGCGGGTTTCGCCTGGGCGTACGGATCCCTGCTCATCTATCGCCGGCCGCACATCGAGGTCTATGAAACCGCGTTCGCATTCTTCGCAGGCGGCACGCTGGTCACGCTCATCGTCGCGCTGCTGCCTATTGCCGCCAACGAGGTCACGCCAACCTGGCGAGTGCTGGAAGCAGGCTGGCCGTGGCTGGCGCTCCTGATCGCGCTGTTCGGGGTGCCGCCAGTGGTAATGACCTTGTGGGGCGCGGCTCGCTTGAGCCCCGGACGGGTGGGGATCCTGCTCATGGGCGAAGTGGTGGTCGGCATCGCCTCGGCTGCCGTCTGGTCCGGCGAGCCCTTCGGCACGCGCGAAGCCCTGGGCACGGTCCTCATCGTCGGCGCTGGCCTCGTCGAAACCGTGCCGCGCCCGTTCGCCGTCGCTTCCCGTTGACCCGAGCGAACGGATCGGGCGCCCTCAGAGCCGCTCGAGTCAAGGTACGAACGATATGCTCGCCGGAGAGATCAGCACGTTGAACTGCTCGCACCAGACGACCACGGATTCGAACTCTTTGAGATTGACGCCGGCAGGAATGGCGTAGTTCTGGCTGCCCGAAAACGCCTTCAGCCTGCCCAAATCCACGAACATGGTTTCCTGTACCAGGGTGTCGGGCGTGATATTCGCCTCCGGCACCAGATAGAGGTGGAACTTCGGGCCAGGCCCCACCTCGAAATCCGACTCCAGGTGCAGCAGGCCGTCGTAAATGGTGACCTTGCCCCGGCCGTAGTGCACGGGATCGGACGGGTTGGCGTGCGTAAACTCGCCTCTGGCGATGACTTTTCGTTTCTCTTTATCGAGCACGATCTCGTTTACCGGAGGCGGTGGAAACAGATAGGGGAATACGAAGATTCCAGCGGCGAAACCGCCGACGCCGCCCAGGATGATGCCGAACAGGACGCCTATGAGCACATTCTTCATCGGCAGAACACTCGTGATTGAACAACTTTGAAGCTTCAGCTTGAAGCTGGCCGTGTCGCAGTTTACTCCGCTTCCGGAAGCTTCGCCTCCGGCCGCAGATGGGGAAATAGCAGAACATCCCGTATCGACGGCGAATCGGTAAACAGCATCACCAGGCGATCGATGCCGACGCCCTCGCCGGCTGCGGGCGGCATACCGTATTCGAGCGCGCGGATATAGTCTTCGT
>DATIPL010000280.1:0-4705 GCA_035471965.1 Gammaproteobacteria bacterium | reverse complement strand
AGCGACTTCGACGTCGGCCGGTTTCGCCGGGACCGATGCCATTTGTCCTTGATCCGAATCGCCACGGGCGCAGATGATATGATTTTCTCGAACGTGTAATTATATCTAAAGTCGCGGGTTCCAATCCAAGTACGTTTTCCCCCTCGAGGCGGCGGTCGTTGAAGGCGTCTACGGAAATGAAGCTGAGACAAGTCAAGCCATTGAGCTTCATCTACGAAGCCGAAAACGCCCTTCCAGAGACCGTTTGCAAGGACATGGTGCGGCGATTCGAAGAGGCCGTCGACGAGCAGTACGAGGGTCGCATCGGCCAGACGGTCAGCAAAGAGCAATCCGTCAAACGCTCCACCGATCTGGTCGTCAGTGGCAAGAAACACTGGAAAGACATCGACAGGCGCCTGTTCCAGTCTCTTACCAACGCGCTGCAGCTATTGCGGCAGGACCATCCCTTTTTCGGCGGCGCGTTCAAAGACATGGGTTACGCCATCCAGCGCACGCTTCCCGGGGAGTTTTATCACTGGCACATCGACGGTGGCAGCCACTCTTTCAGTCATCGCCAGCTGGTGGCCATCTGGTATCTGAATGACGTCGAGGGTCCCGGTGGCGAAACGGAATTCCGTTACCAGGAAGTCGCCATCAGGCCTCGCGCAGGAAAGCTGATTCTATTTCCGCCTTTCTGGACCCACGAGCATCGCGGCGTCACGCTCGAAGGCGGCGTCAAGTATCTGGCAACGACCTGGGTTGTATTCGCCTGACGCTGTCACTCAATGCGTTTGTAAGGGATGAAGATTCCGCATCCCAGTTTTCCGGCGGGTCCGATGCCTTTTCGCATCAGCGACAGGGCGCCGCCGGGATCGAGATTCGCCACCACCAGGCTTCGAGTGTGAATCACGCCGTCGGGCGTGACAATCCGATGCGCGCGTCCACAAATGAGCGTCGCCCCGACGACGCCGTGTTTGCGCAGCGTTTGCGCAAGTCGCGGAACGAAACGCGATTCATCCTCGTTGAGCTCGCAAACCACGTGCCGCGCAAGCAAGGTGCCGGCGGGAACGAGCGGAACGACCTTTGCGGCGCCCGGAGTGAGCGGATATCCGCTGATGTCCATCGATCGACCGGAAAGCGTCATTGCGGCTTCAGCCCGTCGCTCCGGAATCCGCACGGTGAGTCTGGTGCGACGCGACAGATGCAGCTCCCCGCCCGACGACTCGTCCGGAGGCATCCAGCCGCTGCCGGGGCCGGCCGTATGAACCGGGTGCAACCGTGCGGCGGCCTCGTCGGCGAACCACGGCAATGCCCTGCTGACTTCGCCGAAAAGCGCGTAGGCATGATCAACGGGCAGCCGCCCGCCCGGCAGGCGGAAGGCGACGTCGACAATGTCTTCCTGCGTATTTTCAGCCATTCGGGTCGTCGCGGGCGACGCCTGTGAATGCCGCCTCCAGCACGTCTTCCCAGTTATCCGGTGTGTCCGAGTAAGGCGGCTTGATATCCATATGCAGGAAGCGTTCTTCAGCGGCATGCTTTCGCACCGCGACCACGAGCTGGGCGAAGCTTTCGATGTGGTGGTCCTGGAGCAGTATTTCACTCAGATAGCGCATTGACTCGACGCCGGACACGCGATTGTTTCAGCGTGCTTCCCCGCAATGCACGGCGAGGAGCCCGTTACCATCGATCGCCGTCTCGCCATGGAGTGGTCCCTGCGATGCGATCCCGATAACGGGCGCGCCACAGGAGTCGTTTCCGGTTGGAAGCCGAGTCGTCAGTGAACGCTTCGCGACTGTGCAGCACGTTGTTGCAGACGATACCTTCGCCCGCCTCGAGGCGCACGCGGAATGCGAAAGAAACTGGTGGCGTCAGAAGCGCTTCGAGAAATGACACGGCGTCCCGCGTCACTGCGTCGTCCTTCCACACGATGGAGCGGGTGCGCGCGGTGTAGCGCATGTTCAGGGCGCCGTCGTCGGGGTCGACGGAAAAGACCGGACCGCTGACGGCCGGACGGTAAACGCCCGGCTCGAGAGCATTTTCGGGAATGGTCATGGCGTCCGGCTGCATCAGCGCTCGAATATACGCCGGGTCCGCATCCCGAACGGCGATATAGACCATCTCGGGATCCAGCAGGCAGTTGGCTCCGCCCTCGGCGGCCCGGGCAACGCAATGCATGATAACGCCGCGTACGGCGCAATCCGTGGCGTTGTAGTAGCCGTCCGTGTGCCATTTCATGGCTCGATCCGTGTAGGGAAGATATGCGGCCCGGCGCGTTCGATCCTCTCTGCGCAGGGCGACGATGCCTTCGTCCGGCGCCCACAGATGACGGTCGAAGCGGACGAGGCCGAGACGCTGGCCGCAGGCGCTGAGCTCGTCCTTGCCGGGCGGGGCCGCGGGGTCCGTCCGGTAAAGGGCGAAATTCGCGCGCCGGCAGGCCCTCAGGATTCGACCGCGCTCGGACGCGCTCAATCGGCCCAGGGAGGCGATGGAGACACGCTGCTGCTCCAGGTGCCGGGGATAACGACGCAGCTTGCGCGCCCGCCAGTGACCATAGGCGGCATCATCGTCCAACCGGAACGGGCTGGATTCCAGCGCGAATTCAATGCCTTGAGGCTGTGTCTGCGACACGGCTTGACGCCACCTGCCGGAAAGGCGTAGGAAAGCTGAATTATTCTCAAATTAACAACATGTTACAAACGATGCGGATATATTCCCTTTGGCATATTCCCGCTCCGGGCGTGACACCTCCAAGGGACGATATCGGTGTCCCCGCGGGCTGACTAGAATGCAGCGATTAAGGTGGTGGCTTGTGTGCCGGCGCTGTCCTTCCGGTAGCGCGGAGCCACCTGCCGGCGGGTTCCCACAGCAAAGAGGGTCGAGATGAAGAAGCACCCTACGCCGATGCTGGATCAGCTGGAGCAAGGCCCGTGGCCGAGCTTCGTCTCCGGAATAAAGCGCCTGCGCGACGAGCACGGCGACGATCGCATCGTCGGCGTGGCCAACTCGCTTCTGGGCCAGCTCGAGCACTCCTACGAGACGCGCAAGGGCTACTGGAAAGGCGGGACCGTCAGCATTTACGGCTATGGCGGCGGAATTATTCCGCGCTTCTCGGAAGTGGGTCAGCAGTATCCGGAATCCAAGGAGTTTCACACACTCAGGGTGCAGCCGCCGGCAGGCAACTACTACAGCACCGATGTGCTTCGACGGCTTGCCGACAGCTGGGAGAAGTGGGGTTCGGGGCTGGTCACCTTTCACGGTCAGACCGGTAACATCATGTTCATCGGCGCCACCACCGAGAATACCCAGCATTTCTTTGACGAAATCAACGACTACGGATTCGACCTCGGCGGTGCAGGTCCCTGCGTGCGCACGGCGCAATCATGCGTGGGCTCCGCACGTTGCGAGCAATCCTGCGCCAACGAGCACAAGATTCACCGCACGCTGGTCAACAATTTCACCGACGACATTCACCGCCCGGCACTGCCCTATAAGTTCAAGTTCAAGATCTCCGGCTGTCCCAACGACTGCATGAACTCCATAGAGCGCGCAGACTTCGCCGTTATCGGCACGTGGCGCGATGATATGAAGGTCGATCAGGATGAGGTGAAGGCCTACGTCGCGCGCAAAGGCCGCAAGTACGTCATCGACAACGTAGTGACCCGCTGTCCGACCAATGCGCTGTCTTTGAACGATGACGATTCGCTGACAGTAGACAACAAGAGCTGCGTGCGCTGTATGCACTGTCTGAACGTGATGCCCACCTGTCTCTCGCCGGGCGACGACAAAGGCGTCAGCATCCTCATCGGCGGCAAACGCACCCTCAAGATCGGCGATCTCTTCGGCACGGTTGTGGTTCCGTTCATGAAGCTCGATACCGAGGAGGACTATCAGAGGCTCGTGGAAATCGCGGAGGAAACCATCGACTTTTTTGCCGAGAACGCTTTGGAGCACGAGCGCGTCGGCGAAATGATCGAACGCATTGGACTCGTGAACTTCCTCGAAGGCATCGGTCTCGAGGTCGATCCCAACATGATTGCGCATCCGCGGGAAAGCTCATACGTGCGCACCGACGGCTGGGATGAGGAAGTCGAAAAGTGGTTTGCCAGAAACGCCCGGAGCTCGGATGCCGCGGATTGACCGGATGAGCCGACTATAGCTTAGACGAATGAGCTGGTGTCGAAAGTCATTTGGACGAAGTCGTTTCTTGAGGAAGCAGGGTTGAATTATGGCTAAAGAACGTCGAATGCCCATTGAAAGCGGATGCCCCGACGGATTCCAGTACATGCATCCGACGATGATGCGGAACTTCGGCCAGTGGAGATACCACACCCATCCCAAACCCGGTGTTCTGTGTCACGTCGCCGAGAGCGGTGAAAAAATCTGGACGGTACGTGCCGGCACACAGCGCATTCTCGATGTCTTTACGCTCCGGAAGCTCTGCGATATCGGCGACAAGTACGCCGATGGTCACGTCCGATTCACCATTCGCAGCAACATCGAGTACATGGTCGACGACGAAGTCAAGGTGGAGCCATTGATTGAGGCGCTGGAAGGCGAAGGTTTCGTGGTCGGCGGCACGCAGAACTCGGTGGCCTTCATCTCTCATACCCAGGGATGGCTGCACTGCGATATTCCCGGAACCGACGCCTCCGGCGTGGTCAAAGCGTTAATGGACGAACTCATCGATGAGTTCAAGCGCGCCGAGATGCCCAATCGCGTCCACATC